>DATASX010000127.1 GCA_036269075.1 Sporichthyaceae bacterium | reverse complement strand
CCACACGACAGAAGATGCGGCGTGTCTCCTTGCGTGGCTGGGTTTCCGGGCCCTGGGGCTCTCTGTCGCACGGGGGAGTGACGCCGCATCAGCATCGTCAACACCTATGTTGACGAAAGGTCGGGCGCGTCGTAGCCTCGGCATTGTGACGGTTCTGAGTGCGCCCAACGGACCCGATGCGGTCACCTGCTCGGATGATCCGGTTTCTCCGCCGCTGCCACCAACGCCTTGGCCAACCGGCCCACGGCGAACTGCAGCGACCGGCGCAACAACATGCCGGTGCCGGGCAGCGGCGGGCGGAACGAGGTCGTCCAACGGATCTCGGTGCGACCATCGGCCTGCGTGAACCACACGTCGGCCCGGTGATCGCGTACCGGGATCACCGAGCGGATCGAGTAGGCATGGTGCTTGCCCGGTGTCTCGCTCAGGATCACCTCGCGCACCGCCAGTGGACCCACGCCCACCAGCCGGACCCGGTCGGTTCCGGAGTCGGTCGCCCATTCGGCGCGCCGTGCCGCGGGGAACCACTTCGGCCAACCTGGCGCGTCCGAGAGCAGCGCGAACAGCCGTTCCGCCGACGCCGTGCTGGTCAGTCGCAGTTCGAACTGTTGCCGGTCGTCGGACCTTTGCTCGTCCATGCAGCAGAAATTAGCGTTGATCCGATTCGCCGGCACCCCGGAGGGAACACATGAGCACGTCAGCGGGGCAGGTGCGGGTGCTGTGCATCGGCGGTTCGACCCGCCCGAACTCCAGTTCGGAGAAGGCGATCCGGGTCGCGCAGGCGGCCGCGGAGGCTGCGGGGGCCACGACCGAGCTCATCCTGAGTCGCGACCTGATGCTGCCGATCTACGACACCGAGACCCCGCACCGGACCGAGGGTGCAGTGCGCTTCCTGGAGGCCGTCCGGGCCGCGGACGCGTTGCTCATCGCCTCGCCCGGCTACCACGGGGCGATGTCCGGGATGATCAAGAACGCGTTGGACTACCTCGAGGACACCAATCACGATGCGCGGGTGTATCTCGACGGCGTCCCGGTCGGGTGCATCGCGGTCGCCTACGGCTGGCAGGCCACGGTCTCGACGCTGCACAGCATCCGCACGGTGGTGCACGCCCTGCGCGGTTGGCCGAGCCCGCTCGGCGGCACGGTCAACGCCTCCGGACCGGTCTTCGCCGCCGATGGGACGTGCACCGACGACGGGGCGCGGTTCCAGTTGCAGACCATCGCTGCGCAGGTCGTCGAGTTCGCGGCGCTGCGTCGCGCGGCGGCACCGGCTGCGGTGTCCTGACGGGGCATCAGGTGCGCGCAGGCCAACGGCGCGGTACCCGTACGGCCCAACCGGCCGCAGAATTCACCCGATGGCGGTTGTCCGGTCACGGCTGCGTTGAGACGCTTCCCGTCACCGCTGGACCCGCCAGGAGCCGACATGACACTTTCCGAGCCCACCCGGAGCCCTTCGGACGACCGGTCCAGGGACGTCGTGGACGACTTCATCCCGAACCCGCGCGGCCACCTCGAGCTCAGCGACTCCGTCGTCCTCGACGGGGAGATGCTCGAGGACTAATGGGGTTTGCCGACTGACGGCCCGTCAGTTCGTCGGGCGAGGCGCCGACAGCATCGGCAGCAGGACCCCGTCCACCAGCGCGTCGAGGTAGGCGTCGTCGACCGGTTCGCCGGTCACCAGCACCCGGGTCAGTAATGCACCGACCGTCAGATCCCGCAGCGGTGCCGGGTCGAGGCCGGCCGGAATCTCCCCGCGGGCATCGGCGCGGTCGAGCAGGTCGCAGGTCAACGCGGCCCGGATCGGCAGGAAGTAGGCCCGCAGGGCCATGGCCAGTTCCGGGTCGGACTGCATCGCGAACATCAGGCTGCTCATCCGCGGCAGGTTGGCGCCGGTGAAACGTTCCCGCACGGCTCGCACCAACGCCAGCAGGTCACCGCGCAGCCCGCCGGTGTCCAACTCCGTTGTCGGCGGGGGATCCATCGCGGCGAACGCGGCCACGACCATCGCGGCCTTGTTCGGCCAGCGTCGGTAGATCGTGGTCTTGCTGGCGTGCGCGTGCTCGGCGACCGCGTCCATGGTCAGCCGTTCGTAGCCGACCACGGCCAGCAGATCGTAGGTCGCGGCCAGGATCGCCTGCTCGCGGACGTCGCCGCGCCCGGGCACTGCCGCCGCTGCAGCCACTGAGCCTCCGTAGATCTATGTGTACGATACCGTATCGTACAGTTTTGCCGGGCTGACTGCCCGGCCACGCGGCAGCACGATTGCGGGGTGGGGCGCACATGGGCAAGGGCCGAGCCGCACTGACCGTCGTGGCCGTCGCGGTCGGGTTGGTGGTGTCGCAGCAGATCACCTTGAGCGTCGTCCTGCCGCAACTGGCGATGTCGCTGCACGCGTCGCAGACCGGGCTGCAATGGATCCTCGACGCGTACCCGATCGGCCTGGCCGCATTGCTGCTGACCGGCGGGGCGCTCGGCGACCGCTACGGCCGGCGCCGCATGCTGCTGCTCGGCCTGGTCGGGATGGCCGCCACCAACGTCGCGCTGGCGCTGTGCCACTCGGTGGGCGCGGCCATCGCCTGGCGCGGCGTCTGCTCGGTCGCTGCGGCGGTGACCTTCCCGGCAACCCTGTCCACGCTGACTGCCTCGTTCCCGTCGCAGCGGCGTTCCCGCGCGGTCGCGGTGTGGGCCTCCGGCGCGATTCTCGGCGGGTTCGTCGGTGTCTTCGCGGCGGGCGGCCTGGTGGAGTTCTGGTCCTGGCGCTCGATCTGTTGGGCCACCGCGATCGCATCCGCGGCCTTGATCCCGGCCGTCGCCGTGTTCGTCCCGGAGTCGGCCGCGCCGGAGGAGGCCGTGCTGGACGCAGTCAGTTCCGTCACTGCCGTGCTCGGCGTGGGCGGAGTGACCTACGCGATCATCAGCGCGGGCGAGTACGGGATCGCCGACGTCCGGGTGCTGGCCGGCGGCGCCGCCGGAGTGCTCATGTGTGTGCTGTTCGGCCTGCGCCAGTTGACGATGCGCCGCCCGATGCTGAACCTGCGAGCCCTGGCGCCGCCCGCGGTCGGGATCGGGCTGATCGGCACCACCGCCCTGTACTTCGCTGTCTACGGCTCGATCTACGTCTCCGTGCAGTACCTGTCCGTGGTCCGCGGCCAGAGCACGCTCCGCCTCGGGATCACCGTGTTGTCCTACGCGGCCCTGCTGCTGCCCGCGACCGCGTTGTCCACGCGGGTGATGCGCCGGTTCGGCAGCGGCCCGTTGATCGTGACGGGCCTGCTGACGATCGGAGCCGGCGACCTCGCGCACACCCGACTGACCGCGACCTCCGGTATCGGCGGATACCTCATCGCGGCGGTGGTCACCGGAGCCGGCGTCGGCCTGGCCCAGGTGCCCGCCACCGATGCGATCGTCCGCGCACTGCCGGCCTCCGAGCAGGGACTGGCCTCGGCGGTCAGCGATCTGACCCGGGAGATCGGTGCGGCACTCGGGATCGCGGTGGCCGGCGCGGTGCTGTCCGCGCACCTGGGCCACCGCGGCGGCCCGACGCAGATCTTCATGGCCGGTTGGAGTCCGACGTTCTACGCGCTGGCGCTGGCCTGCGCCGGCTGCGCGGCCACGGTGCTGGCCATCGCGATCCGCGCCGGCCGACGCTCCCCGCGCGGCAGACACGCCGCCGCCCTGCCCGGCCCGGTGCGGCACAAGGCTCCGGCCGCTCACTGACCCCGGACAGCACAGCGGCCGAGGCCATCCGCGAGGGACGACATCGGCCGCCGGGTCCGGTGGGGCGTAGGCCCCATCCGGTTACGCCTTGGGGCTGGAACTCGCGCTGGCGCTCGGGCTCGACTTCGTCGTGTGGCTCGGCTTCGCGCTGGGACTCGGCTTGGCGCTGTGGGTCGGGCTGGGCGTGGCGGTCGACTTGCTGTCGGTCGAGTTCTTGCCGGCGTTGCCCTTGTCGCCGGTGCTGCCGCTGCCGGACTGGACGACGGCGTCGGGGGCCTTGTTCGTGTCGCCCTTGTGGCCGTTGTCGTGGCCGGTCGAGCCGTGGCTCGAGTGCGCCGTGCCGGTGTGCGTGCTGCTGTGCGCCGGGCCGCCGTGCTCGCCGGCGTGGCCCTTCGCGGAGCGGCCGGTGCTGTGGTGCTGCTCGTGCCGGCCGACGCGGGCCGGGCGGTTGTGGTGGCGCACGAGGCGGTGGGTGTGGTGCCGCACGAGGTGGTGGTGGTGCACGACCACGTAGCCGTCGGAATCGCCGCCGCCACCACCGCCGCCACCGCCACCGCTGCCGCCGTCACCACCGTCACCGCCGTCACCACCGCCGTCGGCCGGAACGGTCACGGCAGCCGGCGCTGCGTGCCCCGCGGTGGCCGAGGCCGCCGGACCGTTGACCAGCAACGCGCCGCAGGCCAGGCCCGCCACCAACCACGAACGAGTGATCGTCACCTTCATGTCCTCCGCCGCCAGATGCTGTGGATGGAAGTTCCGCACCGCATCATTTCGACGTCGGCCGACCTGCCGCGCGGCGGGGTGGTGATCTTGGTCCGCGGGCTCCGGTCAAGCGCTCAGTTCCAGGCGCGTGCCCACGCTGTTGGCCACGAAAGCTTCTGGCAGACGGCCGGCCAACGCCGCGGCCGCTTTCCACCCGGTGCAATGGGCCGGGACGACCAGCGCCGGGTTGCACGCCGCCAGCGCGTCCACCGTCGGGGCGATCACCGGCTCGAACGAGGCCCCGGTCAGGTGGAAACCGCCGACCACGGCCGCGACCGCGCTTTCCCCGGTCAGGGCGCGCGCGTAGCGGGTGATGTTGACGATCCCGGCGTGCCCGCAGCCGGTAAGGATCACCAGCCCGCGGCCGCGCACCCGCACGATCAACGCCTGGTCGTCGAGGATCAACGGGTCGGGCTCCCACACCCCACCGCGCAGCGCCTGATGCGGGATCATGCCGCGCTCGAACTCGGTGGTCCGGGGGACCTCGCCGGTGATCAGCACCGAGCGGTCGAAAAGGAACGAGGGGTGTTCCTGCTCGTGGATCTCGAACCCGGCGCCGGCCAAGGCACCGCGGCTCGGCGTAGGGATCTCCCAGGGATCGCGCCCGGGCAGCGCCAGTCGGCGGCGGGACCAGAACTCCGGATGGATGACCATGGGCAGATTGGCCCGGCCGCCGAGGGCACGGGCCAGTCCGTCGAGCCCGCCGGTGTGGTCGAAGTGGCCGTGCGAGCAGACCACGACCTCGACGCCGTCGGGCCGGACGGCCAACCGGCGCATGTTCTCGACCATGCCGTCCGGGCTCACCCCGGTGTCGAACAGCAGTCGGTGCCGGTCGCCGCGAGCCGTGGTGACCTCGACCAGCGCCGAGAACCCGTGCTCGGCCACGACGCCGTCCACCACGTTGCCCTGGGCGAAGACCCCGGACTCGCGCGTGGGCAGCGCGCCGAAAGTGGAGCGGGCTACGCCGGGGGCGCCGGCGGCCAGCAGGTCGACGCTGTTGTCCATCAGCGTGGTGATCTCCACCCGCTCGACCGGCTCCAACGGCACGCGCTCGCCGATGAAGGCGTCGAGGTGTTCGGGGACCACGAGGGGGACCGGACCGGCCCCGGGATGCGTGCACATAACCGGATTCTGGACCCCCCTCGGCGTTGAGCCGGTCGGGTGGCCAGAATGTTGGACGGGCACCCCGCGCCCGTCCCGGCCGGGGCTCCCGAACGGAGGCCGCATGGGTCGATTCGCTCTCGGGCTGTTGCTCAGCACGCTCGGGGAGATGCTCAAGGTCGCCTCGCGGGTCAGTGAGCGGTTCCGCGCCCAGGTGACCGAGGACCTGACGATCGAGGTCGCCAGCACCGACGGGGTGGCGCACCATTACGTGTTCCGCGCGGCGAACCGGTCGGTGGCGTCCCGGCGAGGTCGGGCGCCGGGCACACCGGACCTCGCACTTGAGTTCCGGTCGGCGGCGCTTGGGTTCCGCACGCTGGTCCGCACCGACGCCATCGGCGAGATCATGAAACTGCTGCATGCCCGCCGGGCCACCTACACCGGCAATGCCGTCTACGTGCTGTGGTTCTGGAGCCTGCGCAGCATGGTGCTCCCGTACGGCCGCGACCGCAGGCTGCCGGGCGCCGGGTTGCCGGGCGCCCTGACCGCGCCCGACCCGGCGAGCAAGGTCGCCGACCGGATCACCCGGGGACCCGCCGTGGCTGCCCTGGACCCGAGTTGGACGGCCGCGCTCGCTGCGCGCGACCGGATGGCGATGCTGCGGCGGATCCGCGGCGAAGACGTCCCGATGTGGTGACCGAGCGACTCGAGGAACTGTCATGAGCAACCGAACCGTGCCGCGGTTGGACGAGCGCTCCCGCGGATGGCTGCGATTCGTCTGGGAGAAGGCCACCACCGCCGACGATTGGTCGAGTGCCGGGCAGCCGTTGGACTGGTGGGACAACCGGTCCACCCCGCCGCTGTGCAGCCTGCTGCGCTTCGACCTGCACGAGACCGGGTACGTGCTGCCGGTGATGTGCGACGTCACCCCGGCCTGGCGCGAGGTCTACACCCGGATCGCCGACGAGCTCGTCGGCCGCTACACGACGTTCTGGTCGGTGATCGACTGGATCTCGATGATCGGCCACGACCCGGCCCACGCCAAGTACCCGACCATGTGGCAGACCTACCTGCCCGAGTACCTGCGCGGCCGCTACGACTCCCCGGGCTGGACCGGCAACGGGATGGCGCCGTGGGGCCTGCAACCGGACCCGGTCGGGGCCGACGGGAACAACTTCTTCCGCGGCTTCTTCAACCTGCTGCTGTCCTTCTACGGCTACGTCTCCGGTGACGACAAGTGGGCGTCCCCGTTCAAAGTGACGGGGTATCAGGATCGACTGTTCGACTGGGACCACCACTCGATCGTCAGCTTCATGGTCGACCAGTGGGCCGAACGACCGGCCGGGGTGCACTGCGAGAACACGAAGATCTGGCCGTTCTGCGTCTCCGGTGCCGGGCTCGGGCTCCAGCTGTACGACCAGTTGCACGGCAAGGACACCCACTACCTGTTCGGCCGCTGGGTCGAGTACGCCCGCCGGCACTACATGAAGACGGACAAGCGCGGCCGGATGACCTCGTTCACGCTCTACTACGATCCGATCGAGAAGGCCGACTTCTCCTTCCGAGACGAGGTTTCCGCCTACGCCTCCATGTGCGTCACCCCCTATGTGCACCCGCAGGACCGCGAGTTCGGCGAACTGCTCTACACGTCCTCGATGCGCACGCTCGGCTGGGACGACCCGAAAAAGCCGCTGCTGCAGTTGCATCCCGATCCGCGCTGGCTGGCGATCGGCATCCTGATGGCCCGTGAGGTCGGCGACACCACGACCGAGGCGCACCTGCGGGCCGCTGCCGAGCGGACGCTCGAGCCGCGGTTCTTCGGGACCGACGACGACATGTTCGGCTGGTTCTTCGGCAACGGCGAACCCTGGCCGCGCGGGCAGTTGGCCAGCCTGATGGTGCTGAGCGAACTCGGTGAGCCCGGCTGCTGGGGCCGCGTCTTCAACGAGCCCAACCTGCACAAGTTCGACGAGCCCACGGTCAGCGGCGTCGATTACCCGCGCATCGGGCTGACGCAGGCCTGGAACGACCTCGACGAGGGCCTCCTGCACCTGGAGACCTACGCGGCCACCACGGCCGCCCGCGGGTCGGCGACCACGTTCACCGTCGATCAACTGCCCGATCCGGCCGCGGTCCGGATCAGCGCCGACGGCTCGGAGTTCACCGATTTCCGGATCACGGGCAAGCACTCGGTCGAGCTGACCACCACCGTCGAGCAGCGCACATTCACCGTCCGAACCGGCTACCGACCGGGTACCCCCACCGCCCGGATCGGCGCGTCGGTGGGTTCGGCGAAGACCGAGTACGCCCCCGACGGCTGCGGCGGGGGCTGCTGCTGACGGATACGTTTGGCGGCGTGGACGACCGCCTGCTGGAGTTGCTGCGGGCCACCACCAGGGCCGATGCCGCGCTGCTGGCAGCAGGCGCCGATGATCCGTTGGCGTTCGTTGCGGGGAATGCGCTGGAGTTCGGCGCGGCCGACGCCGTCGCGATCTCGCTCGCGACGCCGGACGGGGCCGGCTGATCGTGGCGGCCGTCGCCGGCCTCGGATCCGAGGAACTGCTGGGCACCGTCCACGCGGGGGCGGAGACCCTGGACCTCGCCGATGGCGGACCGCTGCTGGTCGTCCCGCTGCCGGCGGGCGGGGGGACCCGCGGCACGTTGGCTCTGGGGCGGCGGGCCGGGCGCGCGGCCTTCGGATCCGCCGAGGCGGAAGTGGCCACCGCGTTCGCGGCCCATGCCGCGGTCTGTGTGGAACTCGCCGACGCCCGGGTCGGTCAACAGCGGATGCTCCTGCTGGAGGACCGCGACTGCATCGCACGCGACTTGCACGACCACGTGATTCAACGCCTGTTCGCCGCGGGTCTGACGCTGCAAGGAATGGCGGTCGGTGCCGAACCGGCTGCCGCGGAGAAACTCGGCCGGGTCGTCGAGGGCATCGACGAGACCATCTCGCAGATCCGCACTTCGATCTTCGGGCTGCGCGGGACCTTCGGCCCCCGCACCGGAGCGCTGCGAACCCGGGTGCTCGCGGTCGTGGCCGAGGTTGCGCGCTCGTTCCCGGCCCCGCCGGTGGTCCGGTTCGCCGGACCGCTCGACTCGGCGGTCCCGGAGGAGTTGGTGGGCGAGGTCGTCGCGGTGCTGCGCGACGTGCTGCTCGAAGCGGGTCGGCACGGCGGGTCGGCCACCGTCGCGATCGCGGTGCGCGACGGGTGCGTCGAGATTGAGATCGGCGTGGCCGGGACGCGACTGCACCGGAGCGTCCCGCTGGGCTGAGCCCGCGTCCGGCTGCCCCTTTCATCGTCCGCCCGCTCGCGATTTTACTCGCTCTTCAAGAATTCCTGTCGTCTCATTTCCTGCCGGCCATTTCCGCGCCATGTCCCAGGTCGGGCCCATCATCCCAATTGGACCCACAGGCTTCTCGTAGATCGCGACAAGTATCCGTACCTAACTTTTTCCCGTACACATCGCTCGTCTCGAGAATCGAATTGGGAAAGAAGGAGGGCGCAATGCCCGAGGGAATATCGCGACCGGATGCGCACCGCGCTCCGGCCGCGCACACCGCCGTCGCACCGACCACTGCACCTACCACTGCACCGACCACTGCACCTACCACTGCACCGACCACTGCACCGACCACTGCACCTACCACTGCACCGACCGCGACCGACGTGAGGCCCCCGCACGTCGGAGCGAACCCCGGTGACCACGCCGCTGGAAACCCTGTTCAGCAAGGGGTTCCGGCCGAGCACGAGCACCGCGGTGCCGATCCACGGCACAACGGTGGCTCCGACCACCGCGCGCCGAGCACCGGAAATCACCCTGGCGAGCGGTCGTGGCAACACGCCGGTACTCATAACGCGGACCACCGCAACGGGGGTCCGCGGGACGACCACCGGGGCGCTTTCGGTGAGCACCGCCAAGACTTCGACCACCACCCATGGGAGGGTCGTGACCACCACGAATTCCGATTCAATGATCACGACCGCGGCGATGACCGCCAGGCTTGGTGGCCGCATCTGGAGTTGCGCGAGGCCAACGACGGAGTCGACTGCAACAACCACTTCCAGACGGTCGTCGACTACAGCGACAGCGGCTCCTCCGGGGCCGCGGGCTCCTACGTCCCCACCGTGTCGTACCCGGACAGTGACAGCGGAGCCGGCCACGTCGAGGTGACCCGCGACTGGCGGTGGCGGCCCGACCACGACCACAACCGCGACCAGCACCGCTGGTGGCGCGACGACCGGCACGACAATCACAGCGACCAGCGCGACCAGCGCGACTGGCGCGAGCACGAGCGTCACGACCAGCGTCATGACGCCGACCACCAGAACCGCGACGGGCACACCGGGCGGCCGGACCATGGCCAGGGCCACGACGCGGTGCGTCACGGCCACCGGCCGCACGCGACCGACGCGGACCACCGTGACCCGGGAGCGCACGGCGACGACCAACGTCCCGGCCACCCGCGGCCGGCCCACTTCGACGGGCACCACGACGGCCGCAACGGGCCGGATCAGCGCGGGTTCACGGGCGAGCGGGGCGGCCAGCCGTTCCAGCACGAGGTGCTCGGCGCTGCCGGCCAGTCGTTCGCGCCGCCGGCCTTCGTGGCCCCGGTCGTGGCCGCCTCCTCGATCCCGGCCGTCTCGGCCGGTGCGGGCGCCCCTGCCGCGTCCACCCCGCTCGACGACCGCTCGCACTCGTCGGCGCGCACCCCGCTGCTGAACAGCGTCGCCTCGGCGACACAACCGGTGCACACCCCGGCGACGGGCACCGCGCCGGACTCCCACACCCGGCCGCAGTGGCACGCGCCGCAGGGCACCGGGACCGGGACCGTGACGCCACCGCCGACCGGCGCCACGCCGGCGGCAGGGCAACCGCAGTCCACCACGCCCGTGACTCGTCCCGGCTTCCCGCCGGCCGGTCACTCTGCCGGCGCCGGGCAGCACACGACCACGCCGAGCACGGTTCCGGTCAACGGCTCGTCGACCGGCACGCTCACCGGCCCGACGCCGAGCACCGGCGCGCAGCCGACCGGCGGCGGATCGCACTTCACCCACGGTGCCGGTGCTCCGCCGGCGGACCTCGGCACCACCGGGTCCACCTCGGCGACCACTGCGGTGCCCGCGACCACCCCGGCCGCGGCACCGGCGAGCGACCCGAGCACCGCCGCGTCGACCGCCCCGGCCACCCCCACGGTCTCGGCCCCCGCGGCCGACGCCACGGCGGCCGGCACGTCGACCAGCACTCCGGCCGCCACGTCGCCGGCCACCGCGCCGACGACGCTTGCCCACACCCCGACGACCGCGAGCACGGCCCCGCCGGCTGCCTCGGTCGTCGATCACAGCAGCACGTTGTCGACGAGCCAGTCGACCGCGCTGAGCGGTGGTCTGACCGGCCACGCGGTCGCGACCACGGTGCCCGCGCACCCGGCCGCGCACGCGACGGCGCACCACCACCTGGTCGGCGCCGGAGCCTGAGGAGTGACGACGATGCCCGGAATCACCACCACCACGAGAACGAGCAGCGCCGAGCTGACCAAGCTGCTCGTGCAGGCGAGAAGCCTCAGCGACCGGTTCGGCAGGGCCGACCTGACCGATCGTCTCGCCGCGGCCCGCGCCCGCTTGGCGGACCGTCCGCTCGAGGTGGCGGTGATCCGGGCGTCGTCCGGCCCGGCCGATCAAACGCCGGCCCAATCGATGCTCGGGGCGCTGCGGATGGCGGCCGCCGGTGGCGCCCCCGGGGTTTCCTTCCGCGACGCCACCGGCACCGCCTGGGCGGCGCACGCGGACGGCCCGGCGGCGGTCCTGTTCCTGGCCGACGCCGCCCACGAGTACGGCCGCGAGGATTTCGCGGTCCTGCAGCAGATCCGGGCTGCCGGCATCCCGGTGGTCGCAGTGTCGGCCGGGTTCGACCAGCGGCCGGAATGGCAGCAGGTCCAGCGGCGCAACCGGGGGCTGCTGCAGCTGGCCGACCTGGACGACCCGCCCATGGCTCTGCTGCCGGTCTCCGCCGCGCTGTGCGTGGCGGGCCTGGACCGGCGCGACGAGTCGTTGCTGGTCGCCTCCGGCGTGCCCCAGCTGTTCGACTTCCTGACCGATCGCCTCGACACCGCCGTCGATCTGACGCCGGCTCAGCTCGTCACGGACGCGCTGTGCGAGGTCGCCGCCGGGCTGACCGCGACCGTCGAACGGCAGGTTCGGCAGGCCGCTTCCGTGCCGCCGCCCGCAGTCCGACTGGAGATCGCGGTGGCCGAGTTGGAGCGGCGCCAACACCTGTCAACCAAATGGCAGCTGACGCTGGGCGACGGCTTCGCCGACCTGGTCGCGGCCGTCGACTTCGACCTGCGCGACCGACTGCGCGACGCGCTGGAGGAGGCCGACGTGGTCATCTGCGGGAACCGTCCGCTGCGCGAGTGGGAGAACTTCCAGGAGACGGTGCGGGCTTCGATCGCGCAGGGGGTCGAGGAGAGTTATCGCTTCGCGGCGCACCAAACGGGGGCGTTGGCCCGGCGGGTGGCGATCACGATGACCGGCGAGCCGTCCGACGCGCAGCCCCGGATCGCGTTGCCCGCAACGGGTTTCCCCGCACCTGGCGAGGCCTTGGACAGGGTGCGACCGATGGAGCCGCCCTACTGCGGCGCCGTGTCCGCCCGGCTGATCAACAGCCTGCGGGGCTGCTACGGCGGCATCCTGATGGTCGGCGTTCTCACCAGCCTGGCCGGGATGAAACTGATCAGCACCTGGTCGGTCGCCGCCGGCGTCCTGCTCGGCCTGTTCACTTTCTGGGAGGACCGGCGCTCCGGGGTGGAACGCGGCCGGGCCGAGGCGAAGGTCGCGGTCTCCCGATTCCTGGACGCGGTCAACTTCCGCGTCGGCGAGGACTTGCGGACCCAGTTGCGCGGTGCGCATCGGGCCATGCGTGATCACTACACCTCGCTCAACGACCAACGGCTTCGGGCGGCCGCGGACGCCGTCCGCTCGGCCGAACTGGCGATCGCGGAGGCCGAGTTCGTCCCGGCGTCCCCGACCGCGCAGGAGATCGCCGCGGTCGCCGAGCTACGCGCCGGGGTCGAGGCCCTGTCCGGGCCGACTCAACCGTGATGCCGCGTCCGCGGGCGCGGTAGCCCCGTCGCGCCGCGGAGCTGCCACCAGGTGGCGGAAAGCCCGGTGCGGGCGGCGAATTGATTGGCCGGGACCAGGACCTGCCCACGATCGCCGACGATCCGGACCGTCAGGACCCGTCCGCCCCACGGCCCGGTGCCGTCGCGGCGTTGCGCGGCCAGGCCCAGCGGGCGACCGACCGCCGGCCACCACGCTCGGATCACCTCGGCCGGGACGCTGTCGGTCCACGAGTGCGCCGGGTTGGCCGCCAGCCCGTCCCACGGGTCGCGGCGGGCGGGCAGGTAGGGCAGCCCGCCGGCGGCCGTCCAGCCGCCGTCGGAGGCGGAGTACTCGGTGAATGCGGGCCGACCGTGCCAGGTCAGTTCCGCGCCGCGGGTGGCCGCGACGGCCCGGTCGGTCCGCGGGTCCTCGAAGACCTGGTCGACCCGGCCCGCGGCGTCCAGCGTCCGGTAGCCGGGGTACATCTGGCAGGCGGCGGTGTCACAGACGTCGGAGACGGCCGGCGCAGGGGCGTGCTCGGCCCGCCAGTGGGCCCAGGTCCGGGCCGCGACGGCCTGGGCCGCCAATGCCGCCGGTGCCCAACCGGCCATGGACTCGCTCGGCACGACCGAGCGCAGGTAGTCCTCGACGTCGACAACGTTCACCACCTGCAGTTGGCCGGGGCGCTCGGTGGGCAGCACCTGCAGGGCGCCGCGATACTCCCGCGATCCGCCCGCCACCGTGACCCGGACCGCCTCCGGGGCGCGCAGTTCGAGCCGGCCCGCGACGGCGTGGACACGCCACCGGTTCGTGAAGTCCTCCAGCACGAGTGACCGTCCGCTCGGCCGGACCCGCCAGCCCCGCACCACAGCCCGCCCCACGGCCTGCGGGAGCGTCGCGGTGCGCCGGCCGGTGGTCAACTGCAGGCCGGGGACGGCGGCCACCTGGACGAGGTCGGAGCCGACCCGGGAGAGCAGGACCCGGATCGGCGGGTCGGCCTTGGTCCGGACCAGACGGGTGCCGGGGTAGTAGGTGCTCAGGATCCTGCGGTAGCCGACGCCGTGCGAAGCCGCACCTTCGGCGCCCCATTGGGACATGCCCCGGCCGTGTCCAGCACCGCGTCCCTCGAACCAGAACACCCCGCCGACCGGGGCGGCCAAGGGCTCGACCGCGGGGGCGCGTACCTCCGCCTGCGCCGGGATCGGGACCGCGATTGCCAGTCCGGCCACCAGCGGTGCGATCGCCAACGCCGGCCGCAAAGAGCGCCGCGCGGGGTCGCCCGCAAACCACCGCAAACCTCCCATACCCGGACTATCCCCAAGATCGACCCCGCAGCCGACCGCCATTCGGGTGAACTGAGCCACGCGCGCGACGAAGGAGCACGCGGGGCCAGGAATCCGAACAACGCGCACTGCGGGTGAATACAGCCCAGCAGCTTGGGCGGCCGGATTCGGGGGTGTCGTCGGCCGCCCTGGGGAATACCGGTGCCAGGGGAAGCACCGGTGCCCACCACAGGTTGCGCACCGGCAGCCGAGAGGACGAGGAGGACACATGGCTCGCCTGTCGACGATCGTCGGGACGCTGGGGGCGGCGTTCGTGATCGGGGGAGTGGGGGGTGCCTGGATGACGCTGTCGAGCTCCGGGACGACCCAAGCCGGGAAGGCTTACGACGACAGCACGGCCAAGGAGCCCGCCGCGCCCTCGCCCGGCCTGAAATCGGCCAACCCGAGCCCGGCGCCTTCGTCGACGCAGGCCCGGGCCCAGAAGCAGGCCGACGGGCGGATCGTGATCAGCGGGGTCTTCCCCGGCGCCCACGCCGGCGACGAGGTGACTGTGCAACGCCGCCAGGGTAGGCAGTGGGAGGACTTCCCGGCCTCGACCCACACCGAGTCCGGCGGCAGGTACTCGCTCTGGGTGCGGACCGAACACGCGTCCGCGTTCCGGGTGCGGGACGAACAGACCGGGGCGGTCTCTGCGCCCACGTCGGCGAGCCGCTGACACCGGCGCGCCCACCCCCCCGCGCCGGG
>DATASX010000126.1 GCA_036269075.1 Sporichthyaceae bacterium | reverse complement strand
CACGCCCGCCCCCGCCCCACGCCCGCCCCAGCCCCACGCCCGCGCCACGCCCGCCCCCGCCCCACGCCCGCGCCACGCCCGCCCCCGCCCCACGCCCGCGCCCCCCGCCACCCCCGCCACCCCCGGGACGAGTTGCAACCCGAGTGACGACCCAACGACCGGGATCGCACCGCCAGTTGCAACTCATCCCCTCAGTGGTGGTGGTGGTGGGGGTGGGAGTGGTGGTGGTGGGGGTGGTGGGGGTGGCGGTGGGGGTGGTGGTGCGGGTTGGTGGTGCGGGTTGGTTGTGGGGTGGGGCCCAGGACGCGCGCGACCTGCTCCAGGACCCACCCCGGCCGGAACCGGACGTCCTCCCAGGTGAAGCGCAGCAGCGTGTATCCCTGCGCTGCCAACTCGTTGAGTCGCCCCCGGTCGCCGCGATACGCCCGCCTGTCGGAGTGGAACTCGAACCCGTCGCCCTCCACCACGAGCCATCCGTCGAGCACGAAGTCCACCGTGCCGACGCCGGGGATGTGCACCTGGGTGCGCAGATCGCAGTTCAGAATGCTGAGGATCAGGCGCAGGACAGACTCCAGCGGCGACTCGGCGAGTTCGTCCGCGAAACGAACCGCACGGCGCAGTGAAGCGGCGCCCTT
The DNA here is from genome assembly GCA_036269075.1 of Sporichthyaceae bacterium. Classification (NCBI taxonomy): domain Bacteria; kingdom Bacillati; phylum Actinomycetota; class Actinomycetes; order Sporichthyales; family Sporichthyaceae; species Sporichthyaceae bacterium. Next base: position 17,840 of record DATASX010000126.1, on the reverse strand, counting down.
CCCACGTGCCTCGTCGGCCGCGACCTGCAGCGCTGCGCGGCGCACCGCCCCGGAGTGCAGCGCCCCGTCGACAACCACGAGCGCCTCGGGCAACGGCACGACCCGGCAGCAGTCGACGACAGTGCGCAGCGGAGACGTCAGCGCCCGGAAGGGATCGACGTCGACCGATTGCAGGCGCGCCCGGTGGACGCGGACGCCCGGTTCCGGCAGCCGACTGCCCGACGCGACGGTGATATGCACCGTGGGTTCCGGACGCCAGGAGCCGAAGCCGTACAGGGCCGCGGCGCTGCCGTGCGACGCCACGCCGCCAAGGCGGACTGCGGTGACAAGGGCTGCGGCAGCGTGCGGCAACGCGAAAGCCCCACGTGCAACGGCGAGCTCGCGGGCCCCGCGCAACTGATGTGCCGGAACCCCCAGCCCGCGCAACGTCCGCCACCGAGCCGCCCCACCGCACTTGTGCAACGCCACCTCGAGATCCATGGGCCACAACCTGCCGGGGCGACCCACCGGCCGGGGCGGATTCGGCGGCGCTGTGGACAACCCTCCCCCACACAACCCACGGGCAGAGTTGCAACCCGAGCGACGACTTCCGACGCCAGGTCGGCGCAGCCGTTTCAACTCGTCCCACAGGTGGTCGGGGCCGGGGCGGCGGGTGGTCGGGGCCGGGGCGGTGGGGGTGGTGGGGGCCGGGACTCTTGACCGCGTTCCGGGCCCCTCCATAAATTGAGACTCCTCGGCCCAATATTCGCGCTGCGCCCGGAGAAAGGGACACCGATGTCCGCTGACGCCCCAGCCGTTCCCGAAGGCCTCACCCCGCTCAACCCAGAGGTCCAGCGCTGCCCGTACGACTGGTACGAGGCCATGCACTCCTCCGGCGAGGGCGCGTTCGACGCTGGTCCGCTCGGCTATGTGGTCGCCGGCCACTCCGAGATCTCCAAGATCACCTTCGACACGACCGGCTTCTCCTCGGAGTTCTACGGCCCGCAGGGACCGCAGCTGGCCGGCGTCAGCCCGGAGCCGTGGTCGACCGAGGTCCAGGAGTTCTGGGCCACGATCCCCAAGCTGAAGAACGCGCTGTTCTCCTGCGACCCGCCTGCGCACACGCGGCAGAAGGCCATCGCGAACAAGTCGATGAACATCACCCGGGTCCGCAAGTTGGAGCCCACGATCCGCGCCGAGGCGAACTCGCTCATCGACGCCGTGATCGACGCGGGCACCTGCAACTTCTTCGACGCCTACGCGACCCCGCTGCCGGTCATCATGATCGCGACCATGCTCGGTATGGACGGCGACCGTCTGCTGTTCAAGAAGTGGAGCGACCACATCGCCGACGGGTACCTCGCGCCGATGGACAACGTCGCGCGCATGGAGGTCCTGCACTCGGCCAAGGCCTTCATCGAGGACCTGCTCCCGCGCATCGAGGCCCGCCGGGCCAACCCGACCGACGATCTGCTCTCGGCCCTGGTGAACTCCACCATCGACGAGGAGGACGAGGCCAAGTTCGGCGAGATGTCGGGCCCGCACCACCTGACCGATGCCGAGCTTCTCTGTGCTGTCTCCCAGCTGCTCCCGGCCGGGAACCACACCACGACCAACCTGATGGCGAACCTCCTCATCGAGCTGATCGAGGCGCCCGAGGTGATGGCGGAGCTACGGGCGAACCCGGAGCTGATCCCGGCCGCGGTCGACGAGTCGCTGCGCAAGGACTCGCCGCTGCGCGCGACCTACCGGGTCTGCACCGCCGACGCCGAGGTGTCCGGGACGAAGATCCCGGCCGGCACATTGGTGCCGATGATGTGGGGCGGCGCCGGCCACGACCCCGACGTCTTCCCGGAGCCGCAGAAGTTCGACATCCACCGCGAGAACGTGAAGAAGCACATCGCGTTCGGCCACGGACCCCACGTGTGCGTAGGCATGCCGCTGGCCCGCGCCGTCTCCCGGATCTCCTTCGAGGTCCTGCTCGAGCGGCTCGACAACATCCGCTTCGCGGACGGCTTCACCCCGACCCGGGCTGCCCAGTTCCCGTTCTCCGCCTACGAGGGTCTCGAGATCGCGTTCGACAAGAAGTAGCCCAGCAGCACGCCGAGCGCTCCAGTCCTACGCGGCCTGGAGCGCTTTGTGCTCGGCCTCCTCCTGCCGGATGGCCTTGAAGAGCATCACCGAGTTCACCCCCCAGAACGCGAAGAACACCAGGATCGTCAGCCACCAGCCGAGCAGGCCGTTCCACGCGAAGACGCCGTCCTTGAAATACGTGCAGAGCGCGCCCGGCAGCAGCAGGACGGCGAACCACAGGTTCGCGTAGCCGAGCCAGCGCGGGAAGATCTTCTCGTCCGGGGCGCCGAGAACACAGATACCGATCGCGAGCATCTGCACCACCGGCAGCGACAGGGCGAGGATGAAGAAGAACCAGCCCACGTCGGACAGCAGCAGGATCAGATCGGGGTTGCGGTCGGGCCGATAGGCCGCGGTGGTCCAGAGCATGCACGGGATCACGATCAGGATGACGACCATCGCGCCGGACAGCATCTGGGTCTGCGCGAGCACGGGCGAGGCGCCCTCGACTCGCTTCATCTGGTGCGCCAGCACCGCAACCCACGGGACGAGCAAGGCGCCGCCGAGCATCGTCACCACCAGGCCGGTGCGAATCAGTTGTCGGTGGTGGGCGTAGAAGTTCGCGATCTGCTGCGCCGAATGACCCGGCGGGTTGGGCGGGATGTACCCGCAGAGCCCACCGAAGCCGATGCCGAGCAGCACCATGAACAGTGGGACGCTCCAGGCGCAGATCAACTGGTTGCGGATGTTCACGGCGACCTCGCGTCCGGGAGGCTCTTGTATTATTGCGACTAGACGTCGCAGAATATGGCAGCAAGTCTCCGCCGTAAAGATCGGTCAGGGAGCCCAGCATGGCGTCGGATGCGCGCAGCCTGTACCACACCGAATCCGCGAAGGGCTGCTTCTGGAGCACGGCCAACGTCGGCGAGGCCCTCCCCGGCGTCGTCACACCGTTCGGCTGGTCGGTCTGGGGCCCGGCCATCGACCTGGGCATGAAGGACGCCTTCCGCCGGACCGGCGCGCTCGAGCCGGACCGCGTCGTGTTCGACGCCGAGACCGACAAGCGCGCGGTCACCGTCTTCCACGGCCGAGGCGCGTTGAGCGTGAACTTCCTCTGCGAGATGGGGAATCGGCTGCCCGGGACGAGCAGCGACGCGATCGCCAAACAACTGCTCGGTGAGATGCCGGTCGGGATCCAGATCCCGCAGACCGGCAAGCGCCACCGTGCGATCGCGGCGAACATGCCAAAGACGTTCGCCAACATCCGCAAGGAAGCCTTGCGGGACACCGCCCACACGCAGGCCTGGTGGTCCTCGCACATCAAGGCGATGCCGAAGCGCGACATGACGGCGACCAAGGCCGCGCTCGAGGACGCCCGCAAGGAGATGTGCGCGATGACCGCCATCCAGGCGCGCGCGGTCTTCGTCGGCGTCCAGTCCATCTACGACCAGTTGCTCGCGCTGATCGCGAAGTCCGACATCACGCCGGAGCAGGCGAACGCGTTGATGGCGGGTCAGGGCTCGCACGCCGAGACCGAGATCATCTCGGATCTCTGGGAGCTGGGCCGCCACCAACAGAGCCTCGAAGCCTTCCTCGACAAGCACGGTTACCACGGCCTCGGCGAGGGCCAGCTGATCGCGAAGATGTGGCGCGAGGACCCCGAGCCGGTACTGCGACTGGCGAAGCAGTACGCCGCCCGCCCGGACAGCGAGCACCCGCATCTGATGGCCGAGCAGCGCACCCGGGAGCGCGAGGCCGCCGAGAAGGCGTTGCTGGCCAAGACTCCCGCTTACCAGCGGCCGATCGCGAAACTGATCCTGAAGCTGGCCGTCGCCCGCATCCCGTTGCGCGGCGTGGCCAAGGAGGCGCTGATCCGCTGCCTCGACGTCTGCCGCGCCGCGGCCCGCCGCATGGGCACGCTACTGGTCGAGCAGGGCGTGCTGACCGATCCTGAGGACGTCTTCTACTTCACCGCCGACGAACTCATCGCCGGCTTGCCGGCCAATGCGCCGGAAGTTGCCGCCCAACGCCGCGCCGTCCGCGAGGAACTGCTGCGTCTGGACATCCCGCGCACCTGGGAAGGCACCCCCGTGCCGATCGTGATCGCCGAGACGCAGGCAGCCGAGGGCGCTGCCGATGACGTGGTCCAGGTGACCGGTATCGGGGCCAGCGGCGGCGTCGTCGAGGGCCTCGTCCGGGTGGTGCACGACCCGACCGAGGTCGACGTGGAGCCCGGCGAGATCATCGTCAGCCAGACCACCGACCCGAGTTGGGCAGCGGTGCTGTTCCTGGCCACCGCTCTGGTGGTGGACATCGGCGGGCCACTGAGCCACGCCGCCGTGGTCGCCCGCGAGTGCGGCATCCCATGTGTGATCGGCACCGACAACGGAACCGCGGTGCTGCGCACCGGCGACCTGGTCCGGGTGGACGGGAACAAGGGCACCGTCGAGATTCTGAAACGCGCGGAGGTGTCGGCGTGACCTTCTCGGTCCCGAAGGCTTGGCTGCCGGACCCCGAGGACGAACGATTGCACCTACCCACCGGCGATGAATCCCTGCCGTGGAAGGACACCTGGTACTTCAGCCTGCGCGACGACGCGTCGGACCAGACGCTGAATCTGCACATGACCGTCAGCGCCAACCGCACCCCACCGACCCGGGTCGGGGTCTCGGTCGCGCACGGCGCGAAGTTCATCACCGAGGTCATGCGCAACGAGGGCAGCAACACCGGGAACTCGTTCGGCAACGAACTGGCCCACATCGAGGTCGTGCACCTGTCCGGCGACTCCGACCACGAGTTGCTGATGATCGGCAACCTGGACGCGGTGTCGTTCGAGCTGACCGTCAAGGGCAAGCACTACGCGCCGCTGTGGGACACGATGTTCCCCGGCTATTACGCAACCGGGAAGTTCGGCCACCAGTACTCGCACTACGAGCAACTGATCACCGGCACCGGCTGGGTCCAGTGGGCCGGACGCGAACGGGTGCCGTTCTCCGGCGGCGGCTGGCGCGATCGCGGCTGGGGCCGGCGCAAGACCGAACTGACCTTCAACACCGGCATCGACCTGATCGGCGCGATCCTGCCGGACGACAGCGTGTTCTCGTTGATCGCCTTGCGCAGCAACGAAGTGCCGAAGGACGACCCGATGCCGATCGCCGGCTGGCGCTCCGCCGAGGGCGTGCTGGTGCCCGCGGTCGGCGGCCTCTACTACAAGGACGCGATGGCCTGGCCGAGCCGCATCGAGCTGGAGTTCCTGGACGGCTACAGGTTCGCGGCGCACACTGTGCGCCGCTCCGCCGGGTTGGCCGCCGCGTGGCACGACGCCGAGCCCGAGGTGAGCGGCTACGGCCACAACCTGCGCGACTACTACGCGGTGATGGCCGACGAGTCCGGCGCCGAGTTCACCGTGTTCTCCAACCACGGCAACATCCACAAGGTCAACGTGTTCCTGGACGCCGAGTTCAAGTACATCTCCCCACCGGTCGGCGGATGACCGGGCGCAGCCGGAATCGCCGGATCGTCGAGGCCTTCTACGCCGCGATCCCGGCCCGCGACAGCGCGGGCGTGAGCGCCGTCCTGGCCGACGGATTCGCGCCCGACGCGGTGATGCGGGTGTCGGACTCCCTGCCTTACGGCGGTGTGCACCGCGGGCGCGACGTCATCGAGCGGATGCTGCTGACGTTGCTGCGGACCGCGACCCCGATGGTGCTGCCGGAGTCGATCCGGGTGCTCCGGGTCGCCGAGGACGGGGACCAGATCGCGGTCGAGGTGCAGTTCGACTGGCTGGCTCCCGGCACGTCGGACCCCATCGCGATGAGCGCGACGGAATGGCTGACATTCCGCGACCACCGCGTCGTGGAACTCAAGGTCGGTTACTGGGACACCGCAGCGTGTCTGGCAGCGATTCGGCTACCGACAGCTACGGAACAGACGCGTCCCGGCGTTTTGTCCTCGCCGCTCCTTGGCGGATGCTTGACTGCCGGAACGACGCAAACTTATATTGAGACAGCTAGGCCTAATATTCGCTGAACCCGTTCACCGGTCCCGAATTTAACGCTGCGTATCCAGCAGAAGCCGAGTCGGCTCTCCGCTCTTTTGCTCATGCCCAACGAAACAGGCGCTGTGAAGTGTGGGCGGAAGACGCTCATCAGTTAGTTCCCCGGCTCTCGGAGGACGGACAATCCCAATGGTTCATTTCACGAGGCTTCGGCGGCTGTTCGCCGGCACGGCGATCGTCGCGGCTGTCGCACTGACTACGTCCGGATGCGGTAGCTCCGGATCGAACAGCGCGGTGGCCGACCAGTCGACTTCCACCTCGACCGCGGCGGGCGCGCCCGCTCCCGCGGCTCCGGCCGCGGGCGGCACCGACGCGGCTGCCGCGTCGTCCGGCAAGGCCGCGGCCGCCGCCACCACGGCCGCCGCGAACACCGCGAACACCGACACCGCAGCCAAGGGCGCGGCCACGACGGCGACCGGCACGACGAGCACCGCGGTCACCCCGGCGAAGGTCGCGAAGGGCGGCACCACAAAGGCCGCCGGTGGCAAGGCTCCCGCCGCGGCACCGGGTCAACCCGCCGCGCCAGCCGATGCTGGTGCGACCACCACCGGCGCCGCCGCGGTCGCCAAGGTGGTCGCGAGCGCGCCGATCTTCGGTGGCACCACACCGTGCGTCCCGGCGAACCTTTCGGAGGTTCCGATCGGGAATGTGAGCACGCTCTCCGGCATCCTGGGCGAGCTGTTCGCACCGGCACGTTCGGCGATCCAGACCTTCGTGGCTTCGCAGAACGCCTGCGGCGGCTTGAACGGCCACAAGATAAAGCTGTTCATCGACGACGACCAGGACGACCCGGCGACGGCGGCGTCCAAGGTCACCGAGATGATCCAGAAGAACAAGGTCCTGGCCTTCTGCGGCAACATTCAGGTGCTGACCATGGAAGCCGTCGCACCGGTGATCAAGAAGTACGGCATTCCGATCATCGGCACCGACATCTCGAACAACACCTGGTTCACCACTCCCCTGGTTTTCCCGCAGGGCTCGGACGTTCAGTCGATCTCGTACGGCTACCTCGACGCCACCAAGAACTACTTCCACAAGACGGTGCTGGGGAACTTGTCCTGCATCGAGGTGCCGCGGCCCTGCGAGGCGTTGGACCGCTCCATCCGGGAGATGGCCCCGCAGTTCGGTATCGACTACAAGAAGAACATCCAGACGTCGATCACCGCGCCGTCCTACGTCCAGCAGTGTTTGGACATGAAGACCGCCGGCGTCGAGGCGTTGATCCTCGACATCGACGCGGCTTCGATGGTCCGCGTGGCCCGATCCTGCGAGCAGGTCGGCTATTTCCCGAAGGTGTTGGCCTACCCGCTCGCGGTCGGCAACGAGAAGCAGTTCCTGGCCGGCGACAAATGGCTCGGTGACACCTACGTGCCGATGAACGTGTTCCCGTGGCAGGGCAACGTCACTCCGGCCGAGAAGTACTGGCAGGACTCGATCAAGAAGTTCAACCCGGGCTTCACCTCCGGCGGCGCGGCCAGCCTCGGTTGGTCCGCCGGTGCCCTGCTGGTCGCGGCCTCCGCGGAGCTATCGGCGACCAACCCGACCACCCAGCAGTTCCTGGACGCGCTGTGGGAGTTCAAGGGTCAGAAGTTCACCGAACTCGGCGGATTGGCCGGCCCGCGCACCTTCGGCAAGGACCAGAACCCCAGGGTCCCGTACTGCCTGTTCAACGCGATCGGGAACGACACCAACACCGGGTGGAAGTCGGTTGCCGACAAGCCCACGTGCAGCAAGGTGATCGCGGCAAGCGATCCGCAGCACGGCTGAGAATCCGGTCGGCCGCGTGGTTCCAGTGACTGCGCGGCCGATCGGCCCACCGGTGCAGGCCCGAGTTGATGTCCGAGAGAGAGGGACCGTGGTTTCGGGATGACCACCTTCCTGAACTATCTGATCCCCGGCATCACCGACGGCTCGGTCTACGCACTCGCCGCCCTGGGCCTGGTCCTGACCTACAAGACCTCTGGCGTGTTCAACTTCGCGCATGGCGCGGTAGCGGCCGCTGCGGCCTATCTCTTCTACCAGGGCTACGTGGAATGGCACTGGCCGTGGCCGATCGCTTTCCTGGTCAGCCTGTTCATCGTCGGCATCCTCGGTGGCCTGGTGATGGCGCAGTTGGCCCGGTGGCTGTCCCGGGCTCCCACGGTGATGACTGTGGTTGCCACCGTCGGACTGCTGGTGCTGATCCAGTCGTTGATGTCGGCGATCTTCGGCGCCTCGGACAAGAAGAGCGGCGACTACCTGCCGACCGGCGGACCGCGCCTGGGCGACGTCACGATCTCCTACGGCGAGATGCTGATCACCGCTTTCGGCATTGCCTCGGCGGTGGCGCTCATGCTGTTCTTCGGGCGCACCAGGCTCGGGCGGGCCACCACCGCGGTGGTCGACGATCCCAATCTGCTCAGCCTGGCCAAGATCAACCCGGACGCGGTGCGGCGGCTCTCGTGGGTCGTCGGGACCTCGTTCGCGGCCATCTGCGGCATGCTGCTGGCACCGAAGCTCGGGGTGTCGGTCGGCGTCCTGGTGCTGATCGTCATCGCGGCCTACGGTGCCGCCGCGGTCGGGCTGTTCCAGAACCTCGTGCTGACCCTGATCGGTGCCTTCGGCATCGGAATCCTGATCAACTACTCCCCGCGTTGGTTCCAGAACACCGACAGCTACTTCCTCAACTCGATCCCGCGGAACATCCCGTTCCTGGTCCTGCTGCTGGTGTTCATGCTGGTGCCGGCTCGCCACCTCACCGAGCGCGGCGTGCGCAACGCGCGAGTGCTGGCCCCGCCCCGGGAGTTCCCGCGGACGTTGAACCTGGCCGGGCTGAGCGTGCTGCTGGGCGCCGCGGTGCTCGTCCCGCACTTCGTGGCGGACTACAACATCACCGTCTACGCCGCCGCGCTCGGCTTCGCGATCATCTTCCTGTCCCTCGGCATGCTGATCTGGACCTCGGGCCAGATCTCCTTGTGCCACATGGGATTCGCGGCGCTGGGCGCCACGACCGCGGGCAAGCTGACCACCGTCGGTTTCGCGGACTGGATGCCGGGGATCGGCGGGAAACACGCCACCTGGCCCGTCGCGGTGGTGCTCGCCGGCCTGATCGTCGTGCCGTTGGGCGCGGTGGTTGCCATCCCGGCGATCCGCCTGGCCGGCATCTACGTGGCCATCGCCACCTTCGGTTTCGGCATCCTGCTCGAGCAGAGCTTCTACCTGGCCCCGGTCATGTTCGACAGCGGCGGCCTGGTGCAGAACCCGCGGCCCGGCACCGACTACACGTTGCCGATCACCGCGCAACGCCTGCACACCGTGGACGGCCATTTCAGCGGCATCTTCGGGATGAACTTCGACACCGACGAGCGCTACTACTACCTGGCGCTGATGGTCACGGTGGTGATGGCCGCGATCGTCCTGCTCGTCCGCCGTGCCCGTCTCGGGACGCTCCTGCGGGCCCTGGCCGATTCCCCGACGGCGTTGGAGACCCACGGCGCGAACACCGTCGTGATGCGCGTCCAGGTCTTCGCTCTGTCGGCGTTCATGGCCGGGGTCGGCGGCGCGGTGGTTGCCGGTGCCACGCAGAACGCGAGTGGTGAACCGGGCGGCACCTTCGATTACACCGTCTCGCTGATTTTCGTTGCGGTGCTGGGTTTCTGCGGTCGCCGGCCGATCCTCTCCCCCGTCCTGGCCGCGATCGTCTACCAGGTCATCAAGATCTACTCGCCCTTCGACAAGCACTGGGCGATCGAGTACCGCGGGGTCGGGTTCGGCCTGCTCGCGATCTTCGTCGCGATCGCGCCGGCCTTGAACCTGGGTCGGTTCTGGGCCGGGCGTCCGGCACTTGGTGGACGACTGCAGCGGTCCGCCGAGCACCGATCGCATCGCCACGGTTCCGCGGGCCGCGACGCAGCGCCGGACGGCGAGCTCGACCCGGACGACTTCTCCCCGTGGGACCGGCCCCGGACGCAGGCTGCGTCCCCGGCCTCGGGCGTCAGCGTCGACATCGAACAGTTGGACTCCCATGCTTGAGCTGCGGAACATCACGGCCGGCTACGACACCGGAACGGTTCTGGTCGACGTCTCGATCACCGTTCCGGACAACGCGACGGTGGCTCTGCTCGGGCCCAACGGCGCAGGCAAGACCACGCTGCTGCGGGTGGCCTCGGGTCTGCTGAAGCCCTACTCCGGGCAGATCCTGGTCGACGGCGCGGACCTGACCGGTCAGCCGCCGCACAAGATCGCCCGGTCCGGCGTCATCCACGTCCCCGAGGGTCGTGGGGTTTTCCCGTCGCTGAACGTCTCGGAGAACATCCTGCTGCTGGCCGCGGCTGGGGAGTTCAAGCAGGCGTTCCGGACCGCGACGAAGACCTTCCCGGTGCTGGGGAAGCGCGCCAAGCAGGTCGCGCGGACGTTGAGCGGCGGCGAGCAGCAGATGCTCGCCCTGTCCCACGCGTACGTGGGCGACCCCGAGGTCGTGCTGCTCGACGAGGTCTCGATGGGACTGGCACCGAAGATCGTGCTCGAGATCTTCGAGTACCTGGCTGATCTGAAGGGTCGCGGCATCGCCCAGCTGATTGTCGAACAGTACGTGAGCCAAGCACTCAAGCTCGCCGACTACGTCTACGTCCTCAACCGCGGGCGGATCACCTTCGAAGGGCGCCCGGAGGAAGTCTCGGAGGAGACCATCATGACCAGCTACCTCGGGTCGTTGGCGCAATGAACGAGCTTGCGAGTGCGGACGGAGGCAAGCCGGTGAGTGGCGAGCTGGAGGTGCTGCAGGCGGTCCGGCTCAAAGGCCGGGCCGACACCGCGGCCGTGGCCCGCTGCACCGGTTCCGACGAGGCCGACGCACAGGCCGCGCTGGACAAGCTGCTGGCCGACGCTCTGATCAAGGGCGGCCCGGCCTTCCGGATCACCCCGGAGGGCAATGAACGACTGCGTGAGCTGACCGCCGCCGAGCGGGCCGGCGTCGACCAGCAGGCGTTGGAGGCGGTCTACGACGACTTCCACCACGCCAACACCGCCCTGAAGGAGGTCGTGACCAGCTGGCAGCTGCGCGACTCCGAAACCCCCAACGACCACACCGACGCGGCCTACGACGCCGCGGTGATCCGTCGGCTGCTGGACGAGGTCGACGGTGAGTTCCGGCCGTTGCTGAGCCGGATGATCGCGATCGCGCCCCGGTTGGCCCCGTACGGTCCGCGATTCGACACCGCCGTCGCGGCGCTCGAGGCAGGCGACACCACGTACCTGGCCAGACCGATCCTCGACAGCTACCACACGCTCTGGTTCGAGCTGCACGAGGAATTGATCGGTCTGCTCGGGCGGACCCGCCTCGACGAAGCCGCCGCCGGCCGGGCGCTGTAGGGCGGGGGTGAACGCGTGACCGACACCATCGACCTCGACGTCCGCAACGTGACGGTGCGGTTCGGCGGAATCACCGCGGTGAACGACGCCACCCTCTACGCCAAGGGCGGGGAGATCACCGGTCTGATCGGGCCGAACGGCGCGGGCAAGACGACGTTCTTCAACGCTTGTTCCGGGCGCAACCGACCGGAGTCCGGCTCGATCACGCTGGGCGGGGAGAGCCTCGACGGCCACGGCGCGGCCAATCGCGCCCACCGTGGATTGGGGCGGACGTTCCAACGGATGGAGTTGTTCGACAGCCTCACCGTGACCGAGAACGTGCGGACCGGTCCGGCGGCGTACTTCTCCTCCCACCGCAAGCTTCTCGGGATCGCCAATCCCCTGCTGGGCCAGCTGTACTCCACCCGCAAGGAGACCTCGGAGATCAACCAACGAGCGCAGGTGGCCATGGCTCGCTGCGGGATCGAGGCGTTGGCCGACAGGACGACCGGTGGCCTGTCGACCGGGCAACGGCGTCTGGTCGAACTGGCTCGGGCGATCGCCACCCCGTTCAAGTTCCTGCTCCTGGACGAACCGTCGTCGGGCCTGGATGTCGCGGAGACAAAGGAATTCGGGCAGGTGCTGCTCGATCACGTCGCCGAGACCGGTTACGGAATCCTGATCGTCGAGCACGACATGGCACTGGTTTCGGAGATCTGTCGACGAATTTCCGTGCTCGACTTCGGACGGATCATCTACGAGGGCACCACCGTCGAGGCGCTCAGAAGCGACACCGTCAAGGCGGCGTACCTGGGTGAGGTAGCAGTTGCCTGAGAGATCGGAGAACAAGATGACGAGACTGCTGGCGGCTCTCACCACTGCAGGTGTGGCCGGTGCCTCCGTGCTGGTGCTCACTGCCGGGACCGCGCGCGCCGACGACAACCGGTTCGCATTGACCGCGCAGGGCGACTCGCAGTACTACCAAGTCGACGGCGAGGACATCCCCGGTTCACCGAAGAACACCGCCGGCTCGCTGACCGCGCAGTCGCATCTCGACAGCACTGGGCAGAGCGCCTCCTTCGCCGGTGCGCCGTACTACGGCAACAGCGCGGAAACGCTGCCCGGCCTGATCAACGGCGCGCCCAGCCAGTTCGGCTACAACAACCCGATCCTGCCGTTCTCCCACTTCCCCGGGTTCGTGACGGCCACGTACCCGTCGGCGCCGGAGGCGAGCGACGCCAACTACTACTACAAGGTCCATGCCGAGGCCGGCGAGCACGGTGCCCAGGCAGCAGGCAGCAATGGCGCACCCGAGTCGATCCCGGCGCCGAACCAACAGCAGTCGGCCACGGCAGAGACCAAGAAACTCGACGACAAGTCCACCGTGGCAACGGCGGAAGGCGCCGCCGCAGGCTTCGTCGAGGGCCCACTCGAGGTCGGCTACTCCGAGGCCAAGGCCACGATCACCGACGCCGGCGGTGCCCCGAAGGTCGTCAGCGCGGTGTTCGGCCGGTTCTCGATCGGTGGCCAGGCCTTCGGCTACGACAAGGCCGGGTTCACCTACCTGGGGCAGTCCGCCGACAAGAAGGCCGCGATCGACGGAGCCAACGCCGCGCTCTCGGCCGCCGGGCTCCAGCTCGACATCGCGCCGGAGACCACCACCACCGACCCGGTCAGCGGCGTGACCCGTTACGTCCTCGGCGGCATGAAGATCACCCAGAACTTCACCTCGCCGTCCGGAGCTAAGTACACGATCGGCTACATCCTCGGCCGGGCCGAGGTCGCCTCGGTCAACACCGCGACGACAGCCACTGCCGTCGCGCTCAGCTCGACCGGCTCGGCGGCCACCCTCGGCTCCGCGCGGATCGCGACCCGGGCGGCGAACCCGGCCGCGGCGTGGGCCCTGGCCGCACGACCGGCGCGGTCGACCAAGCAGCGCTAGCGGCACAGGGCGGCCCGGCACGGTTGATGCATCAGGGACACCCTGCGCGGGCTCAGGAGCGGGCGGTCTGCTCCCTCGGCCGGCCGTCGCCGAATCGGCCCAAGCGCGCCAGGACGTGTCCGACCAGCACCGGCAGGACCACATCCAGGATCACGACCCGGGTCACTGCCTCCCACGACCGCATCCGCGTCTCCCTGCACCGACCGCCGGCACCGATTGGGGTCCCGGTCGCGCAAGTGTGGCTCCTCGAACATGTGCGGAGGATTTCTTCCGGGACCGCGTCCAGACGTCGGGACCGTGAATTCGCCGCCTCCGGAAACCGCGCCTGGGCACACCCGAACAGGCGAGCCGGAGGCGGCGGCTCCTGGACAGGTTCTAAGGTGGGGTAGGCGTCGCGGAGGGCTCCGACAGTGGGGTCCGCACGCCAAATCGATCCGTCCCAGGGCGGCCGAAACTCGTGAGCGACGTATCCCCTGCGTTGCCGGAACCGGTGCTCGCGTTCCTGCACGCACACGTCCGGTCGGTGCTCCAGCTCGAGGCTCTGCTGCTGGTGTTCGAGGCTGCGGGCGAGCCGCTGCCGCCGACGGAGATCGCGACGGCGATGTACCTGTCCGAGCCGGTCGTCGCCGAGTGGTTGGCCGGCTTCACCAGCGCGGGGTTCTGCGACCAGGACTCGGCCGGCTTCCGGCTCACCGAGGACGGCGAGACGGTGAAGCTGCTCGCCGAGGTGGCCGCAAGTTACCTGCGTCGCCCGGTCACGATCGGCCGGGTCATCTTCGGTGCCGAGTGGGCACAGGATCCCCGCGTCTCACTCGCCGAGGCGTTCCGGTTGCGTCGTGATCAGCAGAAGGACTCTTGATGGCTGCCTTCGTCTACTCCCTGTGCGCGGTGAGCAGCATCCTGTGCGCCGTGCTGCTGATGCGGTCCTGGTCGCGGGAACGGGTCCGGTTGTTGATGTGGGTCGGGCTTGGCTTCGTCGGGCTGGCCGCGGACAACGTCGTGCTGCTGGCCGACGAGGTCGTCGCGGTCCACAGCGATCTGCACCTGCTGCGTGAGTTCACCGGGCTCACTGCCGTCTGCACACTGCTGTTCGGCCTGATCTGGGAGTCTCGATGATCCATCTCCTGGCGCCCGGATCGGACCGGCTGCCGGTCACGCACGAGCAGCTGAACGGCCTGCTGGAAGGGGCCATCATGATGGCCTCGTTCACGGTCGCCGTGTTCTTCCTGCGCTACTGGCGCGCCACCGGCGAACGGCTGTTCGCGGCCTTCGCCTTCGCGTTCACGCTGTTCGGCGTCAACCGCATCGAGCTGTACCTGGTCGTGCATCACCACCACCCGGACGCCGCGATCTGGGTCTACGCGTCCCGGCTGGCCGGCTTCGCCGCGATCATCGCCGCGGTGCTGGACAAGAACCTGTCCACGCCGCTCCGCCGGCCGGCCACGCAGACACCGGCCGAGCCGGTCGGCGATGTCCTGTCCTGGGAGACCGACTCGGACGACGAACCGCGCACGCCCGTGCGCACGCCGAACGGGCGGTGACCGGCCGCCGTCCCGGACGCCGGGCCGGAAGCCGTACGGTCAGCGCACTCGCCGCCAGGACCGCAGTGGCATGACCTCCGCCAGCGGCCCGCGAACTGTGTCGTCGGTCGCACCGGCCAGGCGCGGGCCGGTCTCCAGCAGGCCGACAGGCAGTGGCAGACCGTCGACGAACCGGCCGATGCTGCGCAGGTTCGCGGCCACCTCAGCGGCGGCGCGTTCGGATTCCTGCGTCAGGCGATCGGCTGCCATTCGACTGTCGGCGAGCAGGTCGGCCGCGGTCTTCCGAGATTCGCCGCGCAGCCGCGACGCGGTCTGCTCGGCATGCTCCAGCACCGATCTGGCCTGGTCAGTGTCGACGGCTGCGGCTCGGATCGCTTGGTCCAGCCGGCCGTCGGCACGAGCCTGGGCGACGGTGAGTCCTTGCTCGCAGGAAAGCTGCCAAGCCGTCAGGTCGGCGACGACCTCCTCGGTCCGCTGCGCAACCCTGGCGCGGGCGGCATCGAGAACCTCGTCGGCGCCGGCCGCGATCGTGGCCGCGGACTCCGTCCCGGCCGCCCGGATCTCCGCGGCGGCCCGACCGGCCTCCTCGAGGAGTTGACCGGCGGCGACCTCGGCGGCCGCGGTGGCCCGGACGGACTCCTCGTCCAACTGCTGCAGCTGCGTGCGGATCAACTCCTGGGCCTGTGCACGCTCCTGCCGACTCCTGGACTCCAGGTCGCAGCGCAGCTCGTCGCGTTCGGCGTAGGCGGCCCCGAGGCTCGACGCCAAATTTGCGAGCACGGCCTCGAACCCCGATTTCGCGTTGCGGGCGGCAACCAGACGCGTCAGGTCCTCGGTCTCGCGCCGCAGTTGTGCGGCCCGGCGCACCAAGGCTTCGCGCGCCGACGTCAACTCCTCGACGCAGGCATGAACCGCGCGAGGCTCGTAACCCTGCGTCGCGACGGCGAACCTGTGCTCGATCTCCGGCTCGATGGTCACGCCGGGCTCCCTTCGGGTCGGCGTCGCCATCGTGCCGCCCGAAATGATCACGACTGAAGAGCTCGAACCGAAGATTTTGCGTTCATGATCGATTAACAAGACGACCGGGATAAAGATCAACAGCGCCCGGCCCGCGGTCGAGTCAGTCCAGGCGGGCGGCCGTCCGCGCCGGGTCGAGGGCCCACCGGGTGTGGTCGAACGACGTCGGCGGCGGCATCGGCTCTTCCTCCGAAGGCGGACCGCTGCTTCCGGCCGGGGTGAAAGTGATCTTTACCAGGCCGGCGTGGGCCGGGCCGGACGCGGACCCGGCCGAGGCCACGTTCGGTTTCTGGTGGGCCTTCGTGTGCGCGTGGCCGACAACCCCGCCGCCACCGCCGCCGGAGGCGGCCGCGCCGCCACCACCTGCTAGGTAGCCGCCGCCACCGCCGCCACCAGCAGGCTTGCCGCCGGACCCGGCGGCTCCGTTACCACCTATGACACCCGAACCGGGGGCGGCGTCCCTTCCCCCACCGCGACCGCCGTACGAGCCGGCACTGCCGCCACCGGCGCCCGCGCCGGTCTGATCCTCCGGCCCGCCACGTCCGCCGACCGCGGATCCGCTGCCGGCCGCACCGCCGCCGCCGCCGGCCGTCGCCAGTGGGACCCCGCGCCCGGGCACGCCGGTCCCGGCCATCACGAAGCTTGCACCGCCCCCGCCCCCGCCCGCACAGCCGAGGGTGCCGCCACCGCCCGAACCGCCGCTGGGTTGGCCGCTGGCACGGCCACCCGAGCCACCCACGGAGTCGGCGCCGCAGCCCTGACCGGCCTGGCCCACGCTGCCTGTCCAGATCTCGATCCCGGTCACGGGCAGCTTGATCACGAGCTTGGTCAGGCCACCTGCCGCGCCCGCCAGGCCGGAGGCACCCGCACCACCCGAACCACCGGTCAGCGTCGCGGTCACCGTGGTCACCCCGGACGGGGCGATCAGGTGCGTCGGCGCTGTGGTGTCGTCGTAGACGCAGGTGATTGCCGTCCCCCCGTTGGGCTCCTGCTCGACCGAGCCGAGGTTGCCGCACGGGCCGTTGGCCGCAGCCGGGCCCGATGTGACCACCACGCCGGCCAACCCGAGCGCCACGCAACTCACCGCTCCGACCGCGCCGGTCGGTAGTACTCCGGAACGACCCGCACCACGTAGTCGCATAAGCACCCCCTGATCGCGAGGTCAGCCAATCGCCGGTTGCACCGGTACGCAAACATCCGACCCGGCGTGGCGCCCGCGATTTACGCGACAGCTTCCAGGGCGGCACGGACCACCCCCCGGACGCGTACGGCCTCCGGAGTAGCTGACGGTGCGTCACATCGCACGCCGACCGGCAGGTGCGGCCCATGCGGCAGCCCGCGCGCCACCACCGGAAAGGAAAGAACCGGCCCAAGACGTCTTTACTCAGTCCGGTACGTCTCCGTACACCATCGCTACCCGAACGATTCTAACGTGACACATGTTGCACTTGTGGTTAGAGGTGCAGCAGGTACGAGAGTGATGGGACGGGCGGGGGCTCGTCCAAGGTGTTCACAAGCGTGGGGCGGGAGCCATGAACCGGAAGAAGATTGCCATCAACACCGGGTTGTCGGTGATTCTGGTGGCCACTGCGGTCGAGGGTGTCAAGACCATCGGCAATCCCAGTCAGCCCAAGCCGGTCGAGCAGACCGCGCAGGCCAGTATGGGCACGGTTGCCACGACGGTCTCGGCCACGGGCAACCTGGACGCGCCCAAGACGGTGGGTCTGGTCTTTGCCGGTACCTCACCGGGTCTGGTGACCGATGTGCCGGTCAAGATCGGTGATCAGGTGCAGACCGGGGCGGTGCTGGCCAAGGTCGACAACCGCACCGCGGTCAACGACCTGGAGCAGGCCAAGGCCCAGTTGCAGACCGCCAAGGCGCAGTTGAAGTCGGCCAAGGAGGA
>DATASX010000125.1 GCA_036269075.1 Sporichthyaceae bacterium | reverse complement strand
CCTTCCCGGCATGTGGAAGGGCGCGCGACACGTCAGAAGATGCGGGGTTTCAGGGGCGGGTGATGGCGGCCAACATGTCGGGCGAGCCCTGGATCGCCGAGCGCTGCATGTGGTGCAGCACCCCGCGGATGCCGCCGAGTTCCTCCCCGCCACCGGCCCGACCCGGACCGCCGTGCACCAGCCCGGGCAGCGGTGTGCCGTGCCCGGTGTTGTCCGGCGCGGAAACGCCGTCCAGGACGAGGATCCGGCCGTGCCAGGGGGCCAGCCCGCGCACGAGTTCCCGGGCCGTCGCCGGGTCAGCGGTCACGACCGACCCGGCCAGGCTGCCCTTGCCGCGAGCGGCGAGCGCCACGGCGTCCGCGACCGAGTCGTAGGTGAGCACGGTGCTGACCGGGCCGAACGCCTCGACGTCGTGTGGTTCGACGGCACCAGGTCGCGCCCGCAGCAGGATCGGTGAGAGGAACGCGCCACGCTCGGGGTCGGCGTCAATCACCTCGACCGAGTCCGGCGAACCGAAAACGACATCGGCGGAGGACCGCAGCGCCTCGACGGACTTCCGGACCTCAGCCCGCTGCGCCAGGCTGGCCAGCGCGCCCATGCGGACCCGCTCGCTGTTCGGGTTGCCCACCGTGATCTTCGACAGCTTCGCCGCGATGGCCTCGACCACGGCGTCGGCCGCCGCTGCCGGCACGATCGTGCGCCGGATCGCGGTGCACTTCTGTCCGGCCTTCACGGTCATCTCGGTGACCACTGCCTTGACGAACAGGTCGAACTCCGGGCTGCCGGGCGTGACGTCCGGGCCCAGGATCGAACAATTCAGCGAGTCCGCCTCGACCTGCAGGCGCACGCCACGCTGCTGGACGGCCGGGTTGCTCCGCAGCACCGTCGCGGTGTGGGCGGAGCCGGTGAACGACACCGAGTCCTGCTCGCCCAGCACGTCGAGCAAGCCGCCCGCGGAGCCGCACAGCAACTGCAGCGAACCCTCCGGGAGGATCCCCGAGGCGATGATCCGCCGCACGATCGCCTCGGTCAGGTAGGCCGTTTGGCTGGCCGGCTTGACGATGCTGGGCAGCCCCGCCAGGAACGCCGGCGCGAGCTTCTCGAGCATCCCCCAGACCGGGAAGTTGAAGGCGTTGATCTCGACGGCGACGCCCGGCCGGGACGAGAAGATGTGCCGGCCGGCGAACACCCCGTTCTTGCCGAGCATCTCCTCCGGCCCGTCGAGCACGATCGTGTCGTTCGGGAGCTCCTTGGCACCCTTCGAGGCATAGACGAACACGGTGCCGATGCCGCCGTCGATGTCGACCATCGAGTCCCGGCGGGTGGCCCCGGTCCGCGCGGACAACGCGTAGAGCTCGTCCTTGTCCTCGTTCAGGTGCGCCGCCAACTGCTTCAGCAGACCGGCCCGCTGCGGGAACGTCAGCGCCCGGATCGCGGGCCCGCCGGCGGTGCGCGCATGCTCGGCCATCGCGGCCAGGTCCAGACCGGTCGCCGAGATCCGGGCGACCTCCTCGCCGGTCGCCGCGTCCAGCAGCGGGTCACCGACGTCCTGAGCTCGGAACCAGGATCCGGCGGCGTAGCTCTCCAGCAGTTCGCTCATTTGTCGTTCCCTCCTGGACGCAGGATGTCGGCCCCACTGTCCTCGGTGTACAGACGCGCGACCAACTCGTGCCGGCGTTCCAGCACCACACGTTGGTTCACGTAACCCTTGTCGGTGATCTCGCCGGCGTCCAGGACCGGTGGTTCGAGCAACAGAATCAGACGCTCGATCCGGGCGGCCGAACCCTGGCCCCGGTTCAGGTCGGCGAGCACGCGGCACAGCCGGCCGCGCAGTTCCTGGTCCTCCGTCAGTTTCAACGCGTGGGCCGAGGGCCACGCGAGTGCGGAGACGTAGTCCTTGTCGTGCCCGGCGATCACGGCGTCGGTGATCAGGCCGCCGGCCGCGGAGACCAATGCGGTGCGCAGATTTCCGACGCTCACCCAGGTGCCGGACAACAGCTTGAAGTCCTCGGCGATGCGGCCGTCGAACAGCAGGCCCAGGTTCATGTCATCCGGATCCACGAACCGAACCGCGTCGCCGGTGAGGTAGAAGCCTTCGTCGTCGAAGGCCGCCGCGGTCGCCGACGCCGCACCGACGTATCCCTGCGTGATGTTCGGGCCCTTGACCCGGATCTCCAGCTTCGAGCCCGTCGGCACGAGCTTGAGCACGTCGCCCGGGATCGGCACGCCGATGCAACCGGACGGCGAAGGGTCGTAGTGCGCCGAGGTGACCGCGGGCCCGGTCTCGGTGGTTCCCCACGAGGAGGTCAGCGGGATCTCGCGACCGGTGACGTCCTTCGCGATCGCCCGCAGCCGGTGGTACAGCTCCGTCGGCAGCGAGGCGGCGGCGTAGAACAGGATCGAGACCCCGGAGAAGAAGCGTTCGGCGAACTCCGGGTCGCTCTCCAGCCGAGGGGCCAGCATCTGGTAGCCCATCGGGACGTTGAAGTACGCGGTCGGGCTGTGCGTGGCCAGTGCCGCCAAGGTCTTGTCGAACAGTGCCGACACCGGCTTGCCGTCGTCGATGTGCAGGGTCCCACCGTTGGCGAGGATCATGTTGAAGTTGTGGTTGCCGCCGAACGTGTGGCTCCACGGCAACCAGTCGACCAGCACCGGCGGGGTCTGCACGAGGAACGGCCAGACCTGGCGCATCTGCTGCTGGTTGGCGCACAGCATCTGATGGGTGTTCAGAACTCCCTTGGGTACGCCGGTCGAACCGGAGGTGAAGAGGATTTTGGCAACGCTGTCCGGCCGGACGGTCGCGGCCGCGGCGCCCACAGCCGATGTCGGGGTCGTGGCGAGCAGGTCCGCGAACGCCCGCCGCCCGGTGCCGGTGACCGGTTCGCCGCAAACCACCGCCCGGGCACCGGCGTTCTCCACGACGGAAAGTGCTGCGTCGTAGCACTTCTCGTCGTCGGCGAAGACCAGCCCTGGTCGGACCAACTCGGCGATGGCCCGGACCCGGGCGTGGTCGGCCGACGCCAGCGAGTACGCCGTCGAGATCGGGACCACCGGCACGCCGACCGTGTAGGCGGCGTACGTCAGCAGGGCGTGCTCGATCGAGTTGCCGGACAACACCAGCAACGGACGGTCGGCGGACAGGCCGTGGTCCAACAGCGCCTGGGCGAGGGCGTGCGCGGCATCCTTGGCCTCGCCCCAGGTGTAGCGGCCGCCGTTGGGCCCGCGGCCGCTCACCCGGGTGATCAAGAGGCGGTCGGGGTGCGCCCGGGAACCGGCCCGCAGCAGGTCGCCGAGCGACCGTGCGTACGGCGCCAGCAGGTCCCGCGACTCGAGCAGGATCGAGCCGTCCGGCCGGTCCGTCCGCGCGATGTCAGGTGCGGCGAACAGCGCCACCGTTCAGTCCTCCACACGCAGCACGAGCGCCGCCGCGGTGTCGCCGGCGGCGCAACCGGTGAACAGCCCGATGCCGCCGCCGCGCAGCCGCAGTTCCTCGATGAGCTCGGCGATCGAGCGCATGCCGGTGGGGGCCTGCGGGTGGCCGAAGATCAGGCTGCTGCCGTAGGCGTTCATCCGCTCGATCGGGTAGCCGGTCTCCTCGGCGAAGATCAGGTCGTTCACGGCGAACGGGTTGTGCGTGGTCACCGCGTCGACGTGGTCGATCGACAACCCGGCCGCGCGCAGCGCGTTCCGCGCGGCCGGGACGGGCGCCTCGGGCATGTGGCACTTGCCGACCCGGGCGTACCCGACGCCGAGGATTCGAGCGATTCCCTTGCCACCGGACAGTTGCCGGGCCCGGTCGACCGTGGTCACGACCGCACCGGCGGTGCCGTCGGCCGGGTGGGTCTGGCCGGCGAACGTCAGCACGCCGTCCGGGTCGACCGGGGCGAGCTTGCCGATCTCCTCCGCGACCGCCGGACGGATTCCCTCGTCGGCCTCGAGAACCAGGCCCTTGCCGCGCTTGGCGGCGATCTCCACCGGCACCTGGTAGCGCCGTTGGAAAGCTCGGTCGTCGGCCAGCGAGCGCTGGTACTGGTCCGAGCGGAGCACGGTGAGCTCGTCGCACTGCTCGCGGGTGATGCCGTGCTTGGCGGCCGCAGTCTCCCCCGCAGCCAACATTCCCTTGTTCGTCGAGGGATCCCGACCGAAGCTGTCGAGCACCCAGGTCTCGGTCCGCGGGGCACCACCCATGCCGGTCGGGTTCGGGTAGGACAGCAGCGGGCCGTTGCTGGTGCGGTCGGTGGTAACCACGAGGTGGGTCCCGGCGCCGGCCGCGACCTGGCCGGCCGCGGCGGCGAGCGAGGCCACACCGGTCGCACAGGCCTGGGAGATCATCGGCCCGGTCAGCCCGTCGGCGCCGATGCGTACGGCCAGCGTCGGGGCGCCGTAGAACGCCTCCTGCTGCGGGATCGTCCACCCGAGCACGACCCCGTCCAGGCCTTCGACGGCGAATCCTCGCTCCGACAAGGCTTTCGTGGTCACGGCGGCGGCCAGGTCGAGGCTGTTCACGTTCGCCAACGTGCCCTGCCATTTGGCGAAGGGCGAGGACCACGCCAGGCCGGCGGGGATGGCGACATTGTCGAAACGCATTACGAAGAACTCCCTTGCTCGAACTGACCTGACTACTGATGAGTCACGAACTTGCCCGAGCCCGACCGGCTTCGGTGAGTTGGCGGTACTCCCCAGCTGTCACCAGCAACGGCGGTTGGGCCTTGAAGAGTGCGGCGACCGCAGCCGGCGCGATGCCGATCTCCCGGGCCGCCTGGTGGGCCTCGAGCTTGTGCAGGCGTCCGTTCGAGGCGGACAGGTAGCGACGCAGCAACGCGGACTCGAGATCCGCCGCACTCGCCTCCTGTGCCTTGGTCGGCTCGGCCACGTTGTGCCGGGCAAGCAGTTGTTCCACCGCGCCGGCGTAGGTCCGAGTCAGGTGACGGACCTGCGCGAGCGTGTCCTGCTCGACCAGATCGACGCTTTCACTGGTGCCACCGGACCCCTGCCAGGTGCGTTTCGGGAAGCGGCGCAGGTACTCCTGCTCCAATTCCAGCATGCGCTCGGTGTGCCGATGGAACTGCTCGGCGGTGCCGTGCAGGAAGACCCAGTTGCGGCTGGCGTGCGCCTGGGTGCCCTGCTGCGCCAGCTCGGCGTCGGACAGCTCGTGCGCCGGAACGCCCATCGCGCCGGTGCTGTTGGGATCGCTCATCTTCGGTCTCCTCGTCAGCCGTTACCGGGGTGGCTTGCCACGAGTTCAGTGTCGACGCCCACCCGGCCGACAGCATGCGCGCCCCCGGGGGCCCCGAGCGGCGCGTCGCGACCGATCAGCGTCTCCAGGAAGAAAGTCTTGTTGTCCTCCACGAATGGGACGTACGCCGGGTTGACCCGCCGGTCCTGGGTGATGGCCTCGACCGGACACACCGGTTCGCAGGCGCCGCAGTCGATGCATTCCTTGGGATTGATGTAGAGCTTGCGGGCACCTTCGTAGATGCAGTCGACCGGACACTCGTCACGACACGACGTGTCCATGACGTCGATGCAGGGTTCGGCGATGACGTAAGGCATTTCGGTGTCCCTCCTCAGGCAGCCGGGGCGGGTACAGCGTCGGTGGAGTGGCCGGGGAACACCGCGGCCTGCGGGTCGAGCAGCACGGCCGCGTTGTTGACGGCGGTGGCCACCTCGCCGAAGCCGACCACGATCAGCCGAACCTTGCCGGGATACTCGGTGATGTCGCCGGCGGCGAAGATGCCGCGTTCGTTGGTCGCCATCCGGGTGTCGACGAGGATGTGCCGGCGGTCCTGGATCTCGATGCCCCAGCTCAGCAACGGCCCGAGGTTCGCGGTAAACCCGAGCGCGGCGACCAGGTGGTCGCACGGCAGTTCGTGGATCTCGCCGTTCTGGTCGACCGCGACGGACTCGACGGCGTCGGTGCCGTCGACGCTCTTGATCTCTGCGTTGGTGATGATCCGCACCGGGGTGTTGCGCACCTGCTCGACGGTGTGCGCGTGAGCGCGAAACACCTCGCGGCGGTGCACCAGGGTGACCGAGGCGGCGATCTCGTGCAGGCCGAGCGCCCAGTCGAACGCGCTGTCGCCACCGCCGACGATCACGACGTCCTTGCCCGCCAGGGCATTGAGGTCCGGCACGAAGTACGACAGCCCCTTGCCGAGGAACTCGGAGCCGGCCCGCAGCGGGCGCGGGGTGAAGCTGCCGATGCCACCGGTCACGATGACCACACCGCACCGCACGACCTGACCCTGGTCGGAGGCGATCTCCAAGCGGGGCGCGCCGCTCTCCGCGTCCGGCAGGCGTTCCAGTGTCTCCGCCTTTTGACCCGTCAGATACACCGGGGCGAACTTGTCCGCCTGGGCCTTGAGGTTCGCGACAAGGTCCCGTCCGCGCACGGCGGGAAACCCGGCGATGTCGTAGATCTGCTTCTCCGGGTACATGGCGCTGATCTGGCCACCGAGCTCCGGCAGCGAGTCCATCACCGCGACCCGCAAAGCCCGGAAACCCGCGTAGTAGGCGCCGAACAGTCCCACGGGGCCGGCGCCGACGATGAGGATGTCGACGTCCACGGGGGCGAGCGCGTTCATCGAATGGTCCTTCCGGGTGAGTCACCTTCCGACTTCTGGTGCCTGTCCCACGTATCAGGGGACCTGGAAAGGTGGGACAGGCAGCAGAAGTGCGGGCTTTGGGGGCGCCAGGGGGCGTCAGGCGAGGTGGACGTACTCGTACTCGAAGGGTTGCCCGTTGATGCCGGTCCTGGGTGGGGCGACCCAGCCGGCGATTTTGCCGGGCTCGTACACCGGGCGCATGAGCGAGGCGATGTGGGCCTTGTCGTCCTGGG
>DATASX010000124.1 GCA_036269075.1 Sporichthyaceae bacterium | reverse complement strand
CAAGATTCTCGATATCGGCTACGACTCGTCGCGCAAGGGCTTCGACGGCGACTCGTGCGGCGTCAGTGTCTCGATCGGCTCGCAGTCGCCGGACATCGCCCAGGGCGTATCGGCGGCCTACGAGGCGCGGACCGGGGAGAGCGTCGAGGACGTGCTCGACCGGCAGGGCGCCGGCGACCAGGGCCTGATGTTCGGCTACGCCAGCGACGAGACGCCCGAGCTGATGCCGCTGCCGATCGCGCTGGCCCACCGGCTGGCCCGGCGGCTGACCGCGGTGCGCAAGAGCGGCGTCCTGCCCTACCTGCGGCCGGACGGCAAGACCCAGGTCACCATCGAGTACGCGGGCGACCAGCCGGTGCGCCTGGACACCGTGGTCGTGTCCAGCCAGCACGCCGACGGCATCGACCTGGACCGGATGCTCGGTGTGGACGTGCGCGAGCACGTCGTCACGCCGGAACTGGGCGAGCTGGCGATCGACACCACGGACCTGAAGCTGCTGGTCAACCCGACCGGCCGGTTCGTCATCGGTGGCCCGATGGGCGACGCGGGCCTGACCGGCCGCAAGATCATCGTCGACACCTACGGCGGCATGGCCCGCCACGGCGGTGGCGCGTTCTCCGGCAAGGACCCGTCCAAGGTCGACCGGTCCGCGGCCTACGCGATGCGTTGGGTCGCGAAGAACGTCGTGGCGGCAGGCCTGGCCAGGCGCTGCGAGGTCCAGGTCGCGTATGCGATCGGCAAGGCCCACCCGGTCGGCGTGTTCGTCGAGACCTTCGGCACCGAGAACGTCGCGATCACCAAGATTCAGGCCGCGGTCACCACGGTGTTCGACCTGCGCCCGGCCGCGATCATCCGCGACCTCGACCTGCTGCGCCCGATCTACGCGCAGACCGCCGCGTACGGCCACTTCGGCCGTGACGTGCCGGACTTCACCTGGGAGCGCACCGACCGCGTCGACGCGCTCAAGGCCGCCGTCGGGAACTAGTCCCCCGACTTCTGCTGCCCGTTCCACCTGTCGTGGCACATGGATAGGTGGGAATGGCAGCAGATGTGGAGGTCTGGACCGTGAGCGACGACGGCGAGCAGCTCGAGTTGCTGCGCCAGGAGACCAAGTCCGCCAAGCCGCCGAAGCCGGTGAGCGTCGCCGCCGAACTGTCGGTCGCCCGGGTCGCGGTCGATGTGCCGTTGCCGCACCTGGACCGCCCGTTCGACTACCTGGTCCCCGAGGAGATGGCCGAGGCCGCGCAACCCGGCGTGCGGGTGAAGGTGCGCTTCGCCGGGCAGGCAGTCGACGGATTCCTGGTCGGACGGGTCGCGACCAGCGAGCACCCCGGCGTGCTGGCCCGCCTGCAGCGGGTCGTCTCCCCGGAGCCCGTGCTCAGCCCGGAGATCCTGGAGTTGGCCCGCGAGGTCGCGGCCCGTTGGTCGGGGACCCTGGCCGACGTGCTGCGGCTGGCGGTCCCACCCCGGCACGCCCGCGTCGAGCAGGAGGCCGACCGGACGTCGGCGCCCGCGTTGCCACTCGACCGGGGGTGGGCCGCCGCGTGGGCCGACTACGAGCCCGGCCCGGAGTTCGTCCGGGCCCTGGCGCAGGGGCGGCCCGCCCGCGCGGTCTGGGCGGCGCTGCCTGCCACGCCGTGGGCGACGCCGATCGCCGCGGCGGTCGCCACCTGTGCCGCAGCCGGTCGGGGCGCGCTGGTCGTCGTCCCGGACCAGCGAGACCTGGCCCCGCTCGGCGCCGCCCTGGAGGTGCTGCTGGGCCGGGAGCGCCACCTCTCGTTGACCGCCGACCTCGGCCCGGCCGAGCGCTACCGCCGGTGGCTGGCGGTGCGCCGGGGCCAGGTCCGGGTCGTGATCGGGACCCGGGCGGCCATGTTCGCCCCGGTGGCCGACCTCGGCCTGGTCGTCTGCTGGGACGACGGCGACGACCTGCACGCCGAGCCCCGGGCGCCCTACCCGCACGTGCGCGAGGTGCTGTGCCTACGGGCCCACAACTTCGGTGCCGCCGCGCTGTTCGGCGGCCACGGGGTGACCGCGGAGGCAGCCGGGCTCATCCAGACCGGTTGGGCCAAGATGCTGATCCCGAACCGTGACACCCTCCGTGCCCGGCAACCGATGGTGCGGATCGCCGGGGCGGATGCCGAACTCAGCCGCGACGAGGCCGCCCGGGCGGCCCGGCTGCCCAGCGTCGCCTGGCAGACCGCGCGTGCCGGCCTGGCCGAGGGTCCGGTTCTGGTCCAGGTGCCGCGCCGGGGCTACCTGCCGGTGGTCGCCTGCGTCCGGTGCCGGGCCGCCGCCCGGTGCGGCCACTGCGGCGGTCCGTTGGGGCTGGCGTCGGCCCGGGGGCCCGCGCGCTGTTCGTGGTGCGGTCGCGACGCCACCGACTGGCACTGTCAGGACTGCGACGCCAGGACCTTCCGGGCTGCGGTGGTCGGGACGCAACGGACGGCCGAGGAGCTCGGCCGGGCGTTCCCCGGCGCGGTCGTGCGCTGGGTCGACGGGGACAACCCCGGCGGCGGGCCGGCCGGCCCGGCGCTGATCGTGGCCACGCCGGGTGCCGAACCGGCCGTTGAGGGCGGGTACGCAGCGGTGCTGCTGCTGGACGGCCAACTGATGCTGGGCCGTCCCGACCTGCGGGTCGCCGAGGAGACGTTGCGTCGCTGGCTGAACGCGGCCGCGCTGGCTCGTCCCGGTGCACCGGTGGTGCTGGTCGCGGAGTCGACGTCGCCGGCCGCACAGGCCCTCGTGCGGTGGGACCCGTTCGGGTTCGCGACCCGAGAGCTGGCCGACCGGGCAGCGGCCGCGTTCCCGCCCGCGGTGCGGGTGGCGACGGTGTCCGGGGTCGCGGACTCGGTCGCCGAACTGCTGCAGCTGGCCGAGTTGCCCGACTGGGTCGACATGCTCGGGCCGACGCCGGTCCACGGCTCAGAACCGCCTACCGTCCGCGCCGTGCTGCGCGTGCATCGCGCCCAGGGTGCGGCGTTGTCCACCATGCTGCGGGCGGCGGCCGGGGTGCGCAGCGCCCGCAAATCGCCTGGGGCCGTGCGCGTCCAGATCGACCCGGTCGAGCTGGGCTGACCCGCCTAGACTGCAGGCGTCCGACCCGTTGCACGACAGGAGCGTCCGAAGCGTGGCCATCCAGCCGATCCGGTTGTTCGGCGACCCGGTGCTGCGCACGCCCGCGCAACCGGTGACGGTGTTCGACCAGGAACTTCGCACCCTCGTCGCCGACCTGACCGAAACGATGCGCGACGCCCCCGGCGCGGGACTGGCTGCCCCGCAGATCGGCGTCGGCTTGCGGGTGTTCACCTGGTGGGTCGACGGCGAACTCGGGCACCTGATCAACCCGTCGCTGGAGCTGTCCGACGAGGAGGATGACGGCGGCGAGGGTTGCCTGTCGCTGCCCGGGCTGACGTTCCCCACCCCGCGCGCCGCCCGCGTGGTGGCCAAGGGCCAGGACATGCACGGCGAGCCGCTCACCGTCGTCGGCTCCGCGCTGCTGGCCCGCTGCGTCCAGCACGAGACCGACCACCTCGACGGGATCCTGTTCATCGATCGCCTCGACCGGGAGACCCGCAAGCAGGCCCTGCGGGCGATCCGCGAGGCCCGGTGGGCGGGGGAGGCCGCGCCCGAGATCCGCGTCTCGCCGCACGCCACGGCCGGTCGCGCCACGTGAAATTGGTTTTTGCCGGTACGCCCGAGGTCGCGCTGCCCTCGTTGCTCACCCTGCTCGACTCCGAGCACGAGGTCGTCGCGGTGCTCACCCGGCCCGACGCCCCGGCCGGTCGCGGGCGGGTGCTGACCCCCAGTCCGGTGGCCGAGGTCGCGCTCGAGCAAGGGCTCGAGGTGCTGCGCCCGGCCGGGCCGCGGGACCCCGACCTGCTCACCCGGCTGATCGAGATCGACCCGGAGTGCTGCCCGGTCGTGGCCTACGGCGGGCTGCTTCCGGAGCCGCTGTTGGCGATTCCCAAGCACGGCTGGGTGAACCTGCACTTCTCGTTGCTGCCCGCGTGGCGCGGCGCCGCCCCGGTGCAGCGCGCGGTGATCGCCGGCGACGAGGTCACCGGCGCCAGCACGTTCCGGATCGTCAAGGAACTCGACGCCGGTCCGGTCTTCGGCGTGCTCACCGAGACGATTCGACCGGACGACACCAGCGGGGCGCTGCTCGACCGGCTGGCCGAGGCCGGCGCCGGACTGCTGCTGGGCACCCTCGACGGCATCTCGACCGGCGAGGTGATCCCGGTCGATCAACCCACGGACGGGATCTCGCTGGCACCCAAGCTCGGCGTCGCCGACGCGCAGGTCGACTGGTCGGCCTCGGCGATGCGGATCGACCGGCTCATCCGCGGTTGCACCCCGGCACCCGGTGCCTGGACGACGTTCCGCGAGGAGCGCCTGCGGCTCGGGCCCGTCAAGTTGTGCCCGGGTGAGACCGGCGTGGCACCGGGGGAGATGGTCGTCACCCGCAACGCCGTGCGGGTCGGCACCGCGACGCATGTCGTCGAACTCGGCGAGGTCACCCGTCAGGGCAAGCGTCCGCTCCCGGCCGGTGACTGGGCGCGCGGCGTCCGACCGGAACCGGGCGAAGTACTCACGTGAGCAGAGGTCGCCGGCGTCCGGAGGTCGCCACCGACGTCGTCAAGCCGCGTAACTCCGACCCCGCCCGACGTACCGCATTCGACCTGCTGCGTACGGTGCGCGAGCGGGACGCCTACGCCAACCTCGCGCTGCCCCGCCTGATCACCGAACGGGGGCTGAGCGTTCGCGACGCCGCGTTCGCGACCGAGCTCGGTTACGGCGCGCTGCGCTCCTGCGGGACCTACGACGCGGTGATCGATGCCTGTATCGACCGGGCCGGCGACCGGGTCGACCCCGGGGTCCGCGACGTGTTGCGGCTGGGCGCCCACCAACTGCTGGCGATGCGTACCCCGCCGCACGCGGCGGTGTCGGCCTCGGTCGACCTGTGCCGTGCGACCATCGGCCAGTCCCCGGCCGGGTTCGTCAACGCGGTGCTGCGCAAGGTCGGCGCCGCCGACCTCGACGGCTGGACCGACCGACTTGCCGCCGCGAGCGGGCCGGACCCGGCGGCCCGGTTGGCCTTTCGGCACGGACATCCGGAGTGGGTCGTCCGGGCCTTCGCCGACGCGTTGGACGGCGACTGGAACGACACCGCCCTGGCGCTGGCCGCGGACAACCTCGCCCCTCGGGTGACGCTCGCGGCCCGGCCGGGCCGCTGCACCCAGGAGGAGTTGGTCGCGGCCGGGCTGACCGCCACCACTTGGTCCCCGCACGGGGCCGTGCTCTCGGCCGGGGCCCCAGGCAGCCTGGCGGTGGTCCGCAGCGGCGCGGCCGGGGTGCAGGACGAGGGCAGCCAACTGGTCGCCGCGGCACTGGCCGCCGCCCCGCTCACCGGCCGCGACGAGCTGTGGCTGGACGCCTGCGCCGGCCCCGGGGGCAAGGCCGCCCTGCTGCACGGGCTGGCGACGCAGCGTGGTGCCCACCTGCTGGCTGCCGAACTGGCCCCGCACCGCGCCCGCCTGGTCGCCGGTGCGCTGGCCGGTGCCGGGCCGGCCTGGGTGGTCACCGCCGATGCCACGGCTCCGCCCTGGCCCGACGCGACCTTCGACCGGGTGCTGCTCGACGTCCCGTGCTCCGGGCTGGGGGCGCTGCGCCGCCGCCCCGAGGCCCGCTGGCGGCGCCAACCCGCCGACGTCGGCCGCCTGTTCGACCTGCAGCGGGTGTTGCTCGAGCGGGCGCTGGTCGCCGTGCGCCCCGGCGGCCTGGTCGGCTACGTGACCTGCTCGCCGCACCGGGTCGAGACGGTCGGGGTGGTGCACGCGGTCCGCGAGAGCGCCGCCCGTAGCGGCCGGAGGACCGAACTGCTCGACGCCTGCGCACTGCTGCCCGAGCTCCCGAACCCCGGCCCGGCCCCGTTCGTGCAGCTGTGGCCGCACCGCCACGGGACCGACGCGATGTTCCTGGCGCTGCTGCGCCGCGAGAGCTGACCCACCAGCTCTCCACTTCTGCTGCCTGTCCCACCGATCGAAGCGCTCTCATAGGTGCGACAGGCAGCAGAAGTCGGGTGTCGAGGCGCCCCGCTCATGGTTCGACGGGGTCAAGCGGGAGGATGACGCCCGTGTCCAAGCTGCGGCAGATCCCCAAGCGCTTGTTCCTGGGCGCCCCGGTGCGCTCGGAGCGGCTGGGTCACGCCGTGCTGCCCAAGCGGGTGGCGCTGCCCGTGTTCGCCTCGGACGCGCTCTCCTCGGTCGCCTACGCGCCGCAGGAGATCTTCATCGTGCTCTCGCTGGCGGGCGTCAGCTTCTACCACTACAGCGCGTGGATCGCCGGCGCGGTCGTGCTGATGATGACCACGGTCGTCGCGTCGTACCGGCAGAACGTGCACGCGTACCCGAGCGGCGGCGGCGACTACGAGGTCGCCACCACGAACCTCGGCGTCAACGCCGGGATAGTGGTGGCCAGCGCCCTGATCGTCGACTATGTGCTGACCGTTGCGGTGTCGATCGCGGCCGGCGTGGACAACCTGGGCTCGGCGATCCCGTTCGTGGTCGACCACAAGGTGTCGGTCTCGCTGCTGCTGGTCCTCGTGCTGACGATGATGAACCTGCGCGGCATCCGCGAGGCCGGTATGGCGTTCGCGATCCCGACCTACGCGTTCATGGTCGGCGTGATCGTGCTGGTGGGCGTCGGGCTGTTCCGGGCGGTCGTGCTGCGCCAGGACCTGCGCGCGCCGACGGCGCATTACTCGGTGGTGCCGACCCAGACCCACCTGGCCGGGTTCGCGCTGGTCTTCCTGATCCTGCGGGCGTTCTCCTCCGGTTGCGCCGCGCTGACCGGGGTGGAGGCGATCAGCAACGGCGTGCCCGCGTTCAAGCCGCCCAAGTCGAAGAACGCTGCGACCACGCTGACGTTGATGGGCTCGATCGCGGTGACGATGTTCGCCGGACTCGTCGCGCTCGGGCTGATGACCCACGTCCGCATCGCCGAGTCCCCGGCCACCGATCTGCTCATCGACGGCAAGCCCGCGGGGCCGACCTACACCCAGGACCCGATCATCGCCCAGGTCGCCGCTGCGGTGTTCGGCAAGGACTCCGCGCCGTTCATCTACCTGGCCGCGGTGACCGCGCTGATCCTGATCCTGGCCGCGAACACCGCGTTCAACGGCTTCCCGGTGCTGGCCTCGATCCTGTCCCGCGACGAACTGGCGCCCCGTCAGTTGCACCGCCGCGGCGACCGGTTGGCGTTCAGCAACGGCATCGCCGTGCTCGCGATCCTGGCCGGCTTCCTGATCTACGTCTTCAACGCCGACGTCACCAAACTGATCCAGCTCTACATCATCGGCGTGTTCGTCTCGTTCACCCTCAGCCAGACCGGGATGGTCCGGCACTGGACCAGGCTGCTGCGCACCGAGACCGATCCGAAGGCGCGGCGGGCGATGTTCCGCTCCCGGATCATCAACGCCACCGGCCTGACCCTGTCGGCGCTGGTGCTGGTGATCGTGCTGATCACCAAGTTCACCCACGGCGCCTACCTGGTCTGCATCGCGATGCCGATCCTGTTCGCGTTGATGCGCAGCATCAAGCGGCACTACACGAAGGTGAAGGCCGAACTGCAGCCTCCACCGGACGCGATGACCCTGCCCAGCAACATCCACGGGGTCGTGCTGGTGTCCAAGCTGCACACCCCGACGCTGAAGGCGTTGGCCTTCGCCCGGGCGACCCGACCCAGCACGCTGACGGCGCTCACCGTGAACAACCGACCGGAGGCCACGGCGGCCCTGCTCGAGGAGTGGGCGGTCCGGGGAGTACCGATCCCGCTGACCGTGCTGGACTCGCCCTATCGAGACCTGACCGGCCCGGTGCTGGAGTACATCCGCGACATCCGCAAGTCCAGCCCACGCGACGTGGTGTGCGTGTTCGTGCCCGAGTACGTCGTCGGCCGATGGTGGGAGCAGATCCTGCACAACCAGAGCGCGTTCCGGCTGAAGGCGCGGTTGCTGTACGAACCCGGTGTGATGGTCACCAACGTCCCGTGGCAGCTGCGTTCGGCGCGGCGCGACGCGCCGCCGGCGCCGGCGGCCGTCGACACGGCGCCCGGAAAGGTGGGCGGATAGCGTGGGGATGCAGATCTCTCCGAGCATCCTGTCGGCGGATTTCGCCCGCCTGGCGCAGGAGTGCGAACGGGTCGCCGGGCACGCGGACTGGCTGCACGTCGATGTGATGGACAATCACTTCGTCCCCAACCTGACCTTGGGCCTGCCGATCGTCGAGGCGTTGTTGAAGACGGTGTCCACGCCGGTCGACTGCCACCTGATGATCGCCGACCCGGATCGCTGGGCCCCGGCCTACGCCGAGGCCGGCGCCGGCAGCGTCACCTTCCACGTCGAGGCCGCGCACGCGCCGTCGCGGCTGGCCCGCACGATCCGCCGGGCCGGGGCGCGAGCCGGTTGCGCGTTGAAGCCGGCCACGCCGTTGGAGTCCTGCACAGAGTTCCTGGACGAGCTGGACATGCTCCTGCTGATGACCGTCGAGCCGGGCTTCGGCGGGCAGGAGTTCCTGGACTTCGTCGTGCCGAAGATCCGTCGGGCCCGGCAGTTGATCGACGGCCGGGACCTGGCGCTGTGGCTGCAGGTCGACGGCGGGGTTGGCCCGGCGACGATCGAGCGTTGCGCGCAGGCCGGCGCGGACGTGTTCGTGGCCGGCTCGGCCGTCTACAACGCCGAGGACCCGGTGGCGGCGATCGCCCGGCTTCGCGCCGCCGCCGAGGCGGCCGCCGCGCCCCGTTGAGGCCAGCCCCCGGACCACCGCACTTGTGCTGCCTGTCCCACGTATCGGGACGCCGCGATAGGTGGGACAGGCAGCAGAAGTGGGGAAGGGGGTGGGGCGGGATACTGCGCGGATGGCCAATCAGGCGGAGCTTGCGGCGATGCGCCGGGCGCTCGAGCTTGCCGCCCGGGGCATCGGCGCCACCAGCCCGAATCCGGTCGTCGGCGCCGTGCTGCTGGACGCCGCCGGGGCAGTGGTCGGCGAGGGCTACCACCGCCAGGCCGGTGGGCCGCATGCCGAGGTCGAGGCGCTCGCGGTGGCCGGCGCCCGGGCCCGTGGGGCGACCTGCGTGCTGACCCTGGAGCCGTGCAACCACACCGGGCGCACCGGCCCGTGCGTGCAGGCCCTGCTGGCGGCCGGGGTGGCCCGGGTCGTCTACGCCGTACCCGATCCGAACCCGACGGCCGCGGGTGGCGCCGCGACCCTGCAAGGCGCCGGGGTCCAGACCGAGGCCGGGGTGCTCGCGGCCGAGGCCGAACTGGTCAACGAGGCCTGGCTGACCAGCGCGCGGCTGGGCCGGCCGTTCGTCACGTGGAAGTACGCGGCCAGCCTGGACGGCCGGACGGCGGCCGTCGACGGCAGCAGCCGATGGATCACCTCCAGCGAGGCCCGGGCTGATGCCCACCGGCTGCGCGCGCAGTCCGACGCGGTACTGGTCGGGTCTGGCACGGTGCTGGCCGACGACCCGCAATTGGCCGTCCGGAAAGCACAAGTGACCCTCCGTCAGCCGTTACGGGTGGTGCTCGATGCCCGGGTCCGGACCCCGGCCGCCGCCCGGGTGCTCGACGACGCCGCGCCCACCCTGGTGCTGGTGGCACAAGCCCTGGAGGCCGGCGCGGCGGCCGACGGACTGCGCGCCGCCGGTGCCGAGGTTCTCGGGGTGCCCGCCGGGCCCGCAGGGACCGGCCTGGACCTGCCTGCCGTGCTCGCGGTCCTGCACGCGAAGGGAGTCGTGTCGGCGCTGCTGGAGGGCGGTGCGCACCTGGCCGGCAGCTTCCTGCGGGCCGGCCTGATCGACCGGGTGATCGGCTACGTGGCGCCGGTGCTGATCGGCGGCGACGGTCTTCCGACGCTGGCCGGGGCGGGTGCGCCGGACATCGATTCGGCGCCGCGGCTGCGTCTGGACCACACTGTGCAGATCGGGTCGGACGTCCGGCTGACGGCCAGGCCGATCCGCGGCGCGAGGGAGTGACAGGCGATGTTCACCGGGATCGTCGAGGAACTCGGCGAGGTGGTCGGGCTGGAGCAGTTGCCCGACGACGCGGCCCGGTTGTCGATCCGGGCTGCCACGGTCGTCGGCGACGCCGAGCGCGGGGCCTCGATCGCGGTCAACGGCGTGTGCCTGACCGTCGTCGAGCACGGCCCGGAGGGCTTCACCGCCGACGTCATGCGCGAGACCCTGCAGCGGTCGTCGCTGGCGCAGATCGAGTTGGGCGCCCGGGTGAACCTGGAGCGGGCTGTCACCCTGTCCACGCGGATGGGTGGGCACCTGGTGCAGGGCCACGTCGACGGGGTCGGCGTGGTCCGGTCCCGGAATCCGCACCCGCACTGGGCCGTTGTCGAGATCGATGCGCCGCCGCATCTGCTGCGCTACGTCGTCGAGAAGGGTTCGATAACGGTGGACGGGGTGAGCCTGACCGTGGCCGGAGTATCCGACCGCTCCTTCACGGTGAGCCTGATCCCCACCACCATGGAGCTGACGACGTTGGGTCTGCGTGAGCCCGGCGACGCCGTGAACCTGGAGGTCGATGTGCTGGCCAAGTACGTCGAGCGACTGCTGACACCGGGGACGGCCCAGTGAGCGAGCCGAGTGCTGTCCCGGGGGAGCCGCACCGTAGCGGCTACCCCGGCGTGATCGGCCCGGACTCCGCGGACGAGGCGGCCCGGGCCGAGCGCCCGAAGCCGTCGGTGGTGCGTCCGCTGCGCACCGTCGAGTTCGACACGATCGAACGGGCCGTCGCGGACATCGCCGCCGGCAAGGCCGTGCTGGTGGTCGACGACGAGGACCGCGAGAACGAGGGCGATCTGGTCTTCGCGGCCGCCAAAGCGACCCCGGAACTGCTGGCGTTCATGATCCGGCACACGTCCGGCGTGGTCTGTGTCCCGATGCCCGCCACGGACCTCGACCGGCTCGACCTGCCGCCGATGACCGTGGTCAACCAGGACCGCAAGAAGACCGCCTACACGGTGTCGGTCGACGCCCGCGACGGCGTCAGCACCGGGATCTCCGCGGCCGACCGGGCGCACACGATCAAGGTGCTGGTCGACTCGGCCACCGAGCCGTGGGAGCTGACCCGCCCGGGCCACGTGTTCCCGCTGCGGGCCGTCGAGGGCGGCGTGCTGCGCCGCCCGGGTCACACCGAGGCCTCCGTCGACCTGGCCCAGCTGGCCGGACTGACCCCGGCGGGCGTGATCTGCGAGGTCGTCAACGAGGACGGGACGATGTCCCGCCTCCCCCAACTGGTCGAGTTCGCCCGGGAGCACGACCTGGCCCTGATCTCGATCGAGGACCTGATCACCTACCGGCGCCGCCTGGAGTCGCGGGTCGTCCGCCTGGCGGTGACCCGACTGCCCACCGTCGGCGGGGAGTTCCGGGCCTACGCCTACGCCGACCGCACCCGCGACGGCCTGCCGGTGCCGGAGGAGGACGAGCACGTCGCGCTGGTCAAGGGCGAGGTGCACGGCGGCGAGAACATCCTGGTCCGGATCCACTCCGAGTGCCTGACCGGCGACGCGTTCGGCTCACTGCGCTGCGACTGCGGCCCGCAACTGCGTTCGGCGCTGACCCGGATCGAGGCCGAGGGCCAGGGGATCGTCGTCTACCTCCGGGGGCACGAGGGCCGCGGGATCGGGCTGGCCCACAAGTTGCGGGCCTACGAGTTGCAGGACGCCGGCCACGACACCGTCGACGCCAACCTGCACCTCGGCCTGCCGGTCGACGCCCGCGACTACGGGGTCGGGGCCCGGATCCTGGCCGACCTCGGGGTGCGCTCGGTACGACTGATCACCAACAACCCGGGCAAGTGCGCCGGGTTGGAGGCCTACGGGATGACCGTGGCCGCCCGAGTGCCGTCCTACATCTCCCCGAGCCCGGAGAACGAGCACTACCTGCGGACCAAGCGGGAACGGATGGGCCACGCCCTGCCGACCTGGGACCAGTGCGGTGAGTCCGGCGACCCCTACGACGGCGGCGGCGAATGGACCTGAGCAGCGGAGGAGCGCCATGAGCGGGGGCGGAGCGCCGGCGCCGAAGACGATCGACGGCAGCCGACTGCGGGTCGCGGTGGTGGCCGCCCAGTGGCACGCCGAGGTGATGGGGGGACTGTTGGCCGGGGCGCAGCGGGCGCTGGTCGAGGCCTCGGTCGCCGAGCCGACGGTGCTTCGGGTGCCCGGCACGTTCGAACTTCCGGTGGCCGCGCGGCGGCTGGCCGCCAGTCACGACGCGGTGGTGGCACTCGGCGTGGTGGTGCGCGGTGGGACGCCGCACTTCGAGTATGTCTGCCAGGCCGCCACGATCGGGCTGACCCAGGTGTCGGTGGACACCGGCGTCCCCGTTGGGTTCGGCGTGCTGACCTGCGACACCGACGCGCAGGCTTACGACCGCAGCGGGTTGCCCGGCGCCAAGGAGGACAAGGGCTACGAGGCGACACAGGCCGCGCTGCTGACCGCCTTGGCCTTGCGCGACTACCCCCGGTAGTACGGTTCCGACCGCCCGCGCCCATCCGTCGAACGTCAGGACATCAATCTTGCCCAAGAGCTTCGAGGACCTGTTCGCCGAGCTGACCAGCAAGGCGGCCACCGGCGACCCGGCGTCGGGAACCGTGCGGGCGCTGAACGCCGGCGTGCACTCGATCGGCAAGAAGGTGGTCGAGGAGGCCGCCGAGGTCTGGATGGCCGCCGAGTACGAGGGCCGGGAGAAGACCGCCGAGGAGATCTCCCAACTTCTGTATCACCTTCAGGTCCTGATGCTGGCGACCGGACTGAGCCTGCAGGACGTATACGCTCATCTGTAGCTCAGCCCCGCCCGTAGCCGCACCGATCCGAGGTCTTCCGATGTTGCGCATTGCCGTGCCCAACAAGGGTTCGTTGGCCGAGCCGGCCGCGGCGATGCTGCGCGAGGCGGGCTACCGGCAGCGCGGCGACGGCCGCGAACTCGTGCTGGCCGACCCGGCCAACAACGTCGAGTTCTTCTTCCTGCGCCCCCGCGACATCGCGATCTACGTGGGGTCCGGGCGGCTCGACGTCGGGATCACCGGGCGCGACCTGCTGCTGGACTCCGGTGCTCCGGCCGAGGAGGTCCTGGCGCTGGGCTTCGCGGCCTCCACGTTCCGCTACGCGGCGCTGCCCGGTGTGGGCAAGTCGGTCAAGGACTTCAACGGGCAGCGGGTGGCCACCTCGTTCCCCGGCCTGGTCGCCAAGCACCTGGCCGACCACGGCGTGAGCGCCGAGGTCATCCGCCTCGACGGCGCCGTCGAGGTGTCGATCCAGCTCGGGGTGGCGGACGTGATCGCCGACGTCGTCGAGACCGGGACGACCCTGCGGCAGGCCGGGCTGGAGATCATCGGCGAGGAGATCCTGCGCTCCGAGGCGGTGCTGATCCGCCGGGCCGGCGCCGCGGCGGACGCCACATTCGACCAACTGCTGCGCCGTCTGCAGGGCGTGCTGGTCGCCCGGCGCTACGTGATGATGGATTACGACGTCCCGATCAGCGCGGTCGACGCCGCGGTCAAGTTGACCCCGGGCATCGAGTCGCCGACGGTGTCGCCGCTGCGCGACCCGGCCTGGGTCGCGGTGCGGGCGATGGTCCCGCGCGGCGACGCTCAGCAGATCATGGACGACCTGTGGGACGTCGGCGCCCGGGCGATCCTGGTCACCGACATCCACGCCTGTCGGCTCTGACCCACCAGCCATGTCCGCCCCGGCCGAGCTCGCGCTGCCGTACACCTGGCGGCCGCGCAAGACCCGTCGTATCTGCCGGTCGATCTCCGCCGTGCTGTTGGTGGTGTTCGGCGGGCTGGCCCTGCTGCTGCCGAGCGGTGGCGGGGTCTCGTTCAGCATCGGTGACCGCCTCGGGGTCGTCGCCTGCGCGGTCGCGATCTCCTGGTTCCTGAACCTGCACGCCTCGGTGCGGGTGGTCGCCGACTCCGACGGACTGCTGGTGGCCAACTTGTTCCGGAAGCAACGGCTGGCCTGGGGCGAGGTGATCGCGGTGCGCTTCCGGCCGGGCGACCCGTGGGCGTTCGCGGACGTCGCCGACGGTCAGACCGTGGCGTTGATGGGCATCCAGGCCTCCGACGGCCCGGCCGCGGCGGTCGCCGCACGCGATCTGGCCAGGCTGGTCCAGCGCCGCTCGAGTGCCCCCGGCGACCGGGCCGCGACCGAAGCGGGCTGAGCCGGGCGTTCCCTCGGCCGGGCGGCCGGTGATGGGCCGTCGGGGTGAAAACACCGTCGGGAACCTTGATCGGGAAGGCCGGCGGCCTATTTTCGAATTCGGCAGCCCCGCCGGAAGTTCGAATAACCGCGATAAGCCTCGACGTTCAGGCGGCCCGTCATGACCTCCATCGGTATTCCGCATCCCCGTCCGGCGTTCGAGCCGGCGTTCCCGCGCCGCGACGCGCTCCGGGTGATCGCGATCGTCCCCGCCTACAACGAGGAGGAGGGGATCGGCGCCACCCTGCGTTCGCTGCTCGCGCAGGACACGCCGTTCGACGAGATCATCGTCGTCGACGACGGATCGGCGGACCGGACCGGCCGCATCGCGCGGGCGTACGGGGTCACCGTGCTGCGTCCGGAGAGCAACCTGGGCAGCAAGGTGAAGGCGCAGAACTACGCGTTGGCGCACATCCTGGCGCGCCCGCGGGCCGAGCACCCGGACCTGGTGGTCCCGGTCGACGCCGACACGGTCCTCGCCCGCGATTGTCTGACCCACATGCAGAAACCGTTCGACGATCCGCAGGTGGCGATCGCCGGGGGGTGCGTGCTCGCCCGGCACTCCCACACCGTGGTGGAACGCGGCCGACTGATCGAGTACCTGACCGGGTTCCACGCCTACCGCCAGGTGCAGAGCGCGTTCGACTCGCCTTTGGTCTGCTCCGGTTGCTGCTCGGCGCTCCGGCTGAGCCACCTCGAGGAGTTCGGGGGCTTCCCGGAGCGAACCATGGCCGTGGACCTCGACTACACGTGGTCGCAGCAGATGACGGGACGCCGCGCGGTCCACGTTCCCGAGGCTGTCGCCTACGTCGCCGAACCGCTGAATCTGAAGTCCCTGCGCGAGCAGCTGAGCCGACACAAGCACGGCTACTTCCAGAACCTGCGCATCCACTGGCGTCCGATGCAGCGGTCCAAGCCGATGCTCGCCCTGTGGGTGAACCTGTCGTTGTTCAGCATCCTCATCGGCCCGTTGGCGTTGGGGCTGCCGATCCTCTGGCTGCTCGGTGGGAACGTGTCACCCCAGCTCGCCTGGTCCACGATCGGCGCCGATCTGGCGGTTCTCGGTGTGCCCTTGGTGATGGGCACTGCGCGGCGCAGGTTGAATCCGTTGACCGTGCTGCTCTCGGTGCCGTCCTTCTACGTCCTGAAAGTTCTGAATTTCTGGTACGACCTGAAATGCGGGCTCATCGAGTTGGTCCTCGTGCCCCGGGAGCTGGCGCAGGGGCGACGTCACTACGAGAAGGCCCGCACGGAAGGCGCCACCTACCTGGCGCAGGTTCAGGCGCAGGCCGTGCCCGTCCCGGTCGCCGCCACGGTCCCGGCGCCACTGACGGTTCCGGCCGGCGCCCAACCGGAGATCCCGGCGCAGGCCGCCGGCCACGACCTGGACTGGAGCCTCGATCGGTGGCGCGAGCATCCGTCCACCGTCGCGGCGCAGCCGCAGGCCCCGGTGGCTCCGGTGGCTCCGGTGGTGGCACAGCCGGAGAGCCCGGCGCCGGCCTGTGCCGGCTACGACTTGGACTGGAGCCTCGATCGGTGGCGCGAGTACCTGTCCACCGACCCGGTGACGGTGGAGCCGTCGCAACCGCCGGCGGATCCGGTCGTCGACCAGTCGGAGATCCCGGACCGGAATCCCGCCGGCTAC
>DATASX010000123.1 GCA_036269075.1 Sporichthyaceae bacterium | reverse complement strand
GTCGAAACCGCGGGCGTCGCGCAGGGGGTTCTCCTCCTCGAAGTCCCACCTGGCGCGACGAGCCCGCGCGGCGGTCGCGGCCTGGTAGGCGTTGACCACCTGAGACGAGCTCACCATCGCGTTCGCGCCCGGCTGCCCAGGCACGGCGATAGCGTACTCGGTCTCGATGCCCATCACGCGGCGCACGCTCATAAGCTAGAGCCTAGTGCCGGATTAGCAGCAGCTAGCACGCCGCGCCCTCGGCGCGCCCCACGGCAGGTCCCGTTTACAGGTACTGCCCGGTGTTCGCGACCGTGTCGATCGAGCGCCCGGCCTCGGTCCCGTGCTTCCCGGAGACGAGCGTCCTGATGTAAACGATCCGCTCTCCCTTCTTGCCCGAGATCCGCGCCCAGTCGTCCGGGTTCGTCGTGTTCGGCAGATCCTCGTTCTCGCTGAACTCGTCGACGCAGGCGCTCAGCAGGTGCGCCACGCGCAGGCCCTTCTGGCCGGTCTCCAGGAACTCCTTGATGGCCATCTTCTTGGCCCGGTCGACGATGTTCTGGATCATGGCGCCGGAGTTGAAGTCCTTGAAGTACAGGACCTCCTTGTCGCCGTTGGCGTAGGTGACCTCGAGGAAGCGGTTCTCCTCGTTGTCGGCGTACACCCGCTCGACCGTCCGCTGGATCATCGACGCGACCGTGGCCTTGCGGTCGCCCTCGTGCTCGGCCAGGTCGTCGGCGTGCAGGGGCAGGTCCTCGACGATGTACTTCGAGAAGATGTCCTTCGCCGCCTCGGCGTCCGGCCGCTCGATCTTGATCTTCACGTCCAGTCGGCCGGGCCGCAGGATCGCGGGGTCGATCATGTCCTCGCGGTTGGAGGCGCCGATGACGACAACGTTCTCCAGGCCCTCGACGCCGTCGATCTCCGACAGCAGCTGCGGGACGATCGTGTTCTCGACGTCGGAGGAGACACCGGATCCACGGGTCCGGAACAGCGAGTCCATCTCGTCGAAGAAGACGATGACGGGCGTGCCCTCGGAAGCCTTCTCCCGAGCTCGCTGGAAGACCAGCCGGATGTGCCGCTCGGTCTCGCCGACGTACTTGTTGAGCAGCTCCGGGCCCTTGATGTTCAGGAAGTAGGACTTCCCCTCGGGGCGACCGGTGTGCTCGGCGACCTTCTTGGCCAACGAGTTGGCGACCGCCTTGGCGATGAGAGTCTTGCCGCATCCGGGCGGACCGTAGAGCAGGACGCCCTTCGGCGGGCGCAGCTTGTGCTCGATGAACAGGTCGCGGTGCAGGTAAGGCAGCTCGACCGCGTCGCGGATCATCTCGATCTGGGCCATCAGGCCACCGATCGAGGAGTAGTCGATGTCCGGGACCTCCTCGAGCACGAGCTCCTCGACCTCGGACTTCGGCACCCGCTCGTAGGCGTAGCCGGAGCGGGTCTCCAGCAGCAACGACTCGCCGATCCGGATCGCCTGGTCGCGCAGCGGCTCGGCGAGCCAGACCACGCGCTCCTCGTCGGTGTGGCCGGTCACCAGCGCGCGTTCGCCATCGCCAAGGATCTCCTTGAGCATGACGACCTCGCCGATGCGCTCCCAATCCATCGCTCGGACGATGTTCATCGCCTCGTTGAGCATGACTTCCTGGCCGGGCTTCAACGAATCCAGCTCGACCTCGGGACTGACCGCGACGCGCAGCTTGCGGCCACCGGTGAAGATGTCGACGGTGCCGTCCTCGGCCTTCGAGACGAACACCCCGTAGCCCGAGGGCGGGGCCGCGAGTCGATCGACCTCCTCCTTGAGCGCGACGATCTGCTCGCGTGCTTCGCGGAGGGTTGCCACCAGTCGCTCGTTCTGCGTCGAGGTGCCGGAGAGCTGGGTCTGCAACTCGATGACCCGCTCCTCCAACTGCCGCATGTGGCGTGGGGAATCGGTCAGGCGACGACGAAGAACGGCGACCTCTTGCTCGAGGAACGCAATCTGGTTGTGCAGGTCCTCGGAGCCCGTCTCGTCATGATCCTGTTGAGCGGCCACGCTCCCACCTCCCTGAGGCACTGCGGCGACCCTACAACGCAAGGATCGCCTCGGTGCGGAGCCCGAGGCGGCCACGTCTGTGTCGTGACCGGAAGAACCTGCTCCGGGTCAATCGTCATCCCGGTGGGCTTGCCCCGGACCACTGTCCCGCTGTCCTGGTCCGAACGTTGATCTATTCGGTCCATTCGGTTGACGTCGGGGTGCCCGGACGCCGGCTACGGCGTCCGGGTGAAGACGTCTTGTCCGGCTTTGCGCCCCGATGACACGCTCTGGCGCCTGAGCGATCAGAGATACAGAAGGTGCCCGATGGAACATGAGGTGACTTACTTCCGCCGCGAGTCGGCCTTCGGCCGGCTGACGCGTTCCGGGCCGCTGCAGTGGGCGGACTCGGTGCGCATCGCCGCGGGGGTGGCTGACGAGCTGGCGCGGGCGCACGCCCGCGGCACGGTTCACGGCGCGGTGAGTCCGCAGCACGTGCTGCTGGGCGCCACCGACCAACCGGTGCTGACCGGCTTCGGCGACACCCCGCCCGCCGTCGAGTCGACCGACGCGATCCCTGAGCTCCTGCACACCGCCCCGGAGGTGCTGGACGGCGACCGGCCGCGACCGGCCGCCGACATCTACTCCCTGGGCGCCACGCTGCACCACCTGCTGACCGGGCTGCCGCCATTCCCGCTACGGCCACAGGACACCTTTGCCTCCTGGTTCGTGCGCATCGTCATGCAGCCGGCCCCTGCGCTTCCTGCGCACCTGCCGGTCGACCTGCGCCGGCTCGTCGGCTCGGCGCTGGCCAAGGACCGGTTCGACCGACCCACCT
This sequence comes from Sporichthyaceae bacterium, assembly GCA_036269075.1. NCBI lineage: Bacteria > Bacillati > Actinomycetota > Actinomycetes > Sporichthyales > Sporichthyaceae > Sporichthyaceae bacterium. Next base: position 91,113 of record DATASX010000123.1, on the reverse strand, counting down.
CCGCGACCGAGTTCGCCACCCGACTGCGGCACCTGTTGCCGGTGGTCGGCGTCGGCCGGGCGATCCCGATGCGCCGTCGCCCACCGGAGTCGTGACCACGGATGCCCGATTTCGGACGTCGATCACCCGAATTCTCCCCCTGGTGATGAATTGGTCGGGATGCTTATTTCGGCCTGAGCCGAATTACTCCTTCCGGTTGACCTGCGCTTTAGGCGCGCCTGCCCCCCGCTAAGGTCAATTTCGCTGCCGCGCAGAGATTTACGGTCGGCCGTGCACTGAATTTGGCGTCGGATCTCGGTCCGGGCCGGAGCAACATGCGCAAATTGCACATTTCCGGGGGGAAACAAATTGTCGCGGGCACGGCTGTCGCGGGTGGCTGGAGTGGGCGTCGCAGTTCTTCTGACCAGCGGTCTGCAGACCGGCCCGGCCGTCGCCGACGACATCGGCGGGGCGGGTCGGATCGCGCAGATCGGCGACCCGGCCGGCTCGAGCGACCCGGTGGTCCCCGGCCTGGGGAACGTCGCCGATGTGCTGGACGGACCACCGCCGCAGCGCCCGCGAACCGAACAACCGCCGCAGGAGCAACGCGCGCACGAGATGTCCGAGGGCGGGCCCACCCAACGGTCCGGCGATCCCGCCGAGGATCCGGACGGCGGCCCGGTGGACGCCGACAACGCTCCCGTCGCTCCCGGTGACGGCACGCCGGGCGGCCCCGGACCCCAAGCACCCGAAGCGCCGGGCTCGCAGGGGCCGCAGGGTCAGCAGGCCCCGACTGGCCCGAACGCGCCCGACCGGGCGCAGTTGGAGAGCCAGCTGCTGTCGGCGACGAACCAGGCCCGCGCGGCCAACGGATGCGCTGCACTGCTCCCCGACTGGCACCTGTCGATGAGCGCGCAGCAGCACTCCGACGACATGGCGTCGCACTCGTACTTCAGCCACAGTTCGCTCGACGGCCAGACCTTCGACCAGCGCATCCACAACACCGGGTTCAGCGGCCAAACCGTCGGGGAGAACATCGCCTCGGGATTCAACTCCGCCCCCGAGGTCGAGAGCGCCTGGATGGATTCCCCGGCGCACCGGCGAAATATTCTCGACTGCGGATTCCGCAGTATCGGCATCGGTTACGACCAGCAGGGCGGTTACTGGACCGTCGATTTCGGGAGCTGACCGGGGCCCCGCGAAATTCCGAACCAGACTCGGTTCAGGACGTATCGGTGTCCAATTCCGGATCTTCCCTGCGGTCAACCCGTTCGATCGCCTCCGGAGAGAGAACGGTCGTTCCTCGCTGCTCGCTCTCCTCTCGGCTCACTTCCGGGTAGGCCCCCTTGGCCGGCCGCCTGCGGCGTACCGGGGCCGGGACGCCCGGTGCCATCCGGCGCGTGGTGACCAGGAACCCGGTGTGCCCGATCATCCGGTGGTCCGGTCGCACGGCCAGGCCCTCCACGTGCCACGTCCGGACCAACGTTTCCCAGGCGGTGGGTTCGGTGAACTCCTTGCCGCCCCGCACGTCCTCGACCAGGCGCGACAGTTGTGTGGTGGTGGCGACGTAGGCGCAGAGCACCCCGCCCGGGACCAGACAGGCCGACACCGCGGCCAGGCACTCCCACGGCGCGAGCATGTCCAGCACCACCCGGTCGGCCTGCCGGTCGGACTCGGACCCGGGCAGTTCGGTCGCCAGGTCGCCCACGGTCAGGTGCCAGGCCGGGTGCGGGCCGCCGAAGAACCGTTCGACGTTCTTCCGGGCCACCGCTGCGAACTCCGGGCGGCGCTCGTAGGAACTGACGCGGCCCTCGGGCCCGACCGCACGCAGCAGCGAACAGGTCAACGCGCCCGAACCGGCGCCGGCCTCGATCACGTGCGCCCCGGGGTGGATGTCGGCCAGCCCGACGATCTGCGCCGCGTCCTTCGGGTACACGACGGTGGCCCCGCGCGGCATCGACAGCACGAAGTCCGACAGCAGCGGCCGCAGTGCCAGGAATTCCTGTCCCCCGCTGGTCCGGATCACGCTGCCCTCCGGGCTGCCGATCAACTCGTCGTGCGGGAAGTTGCCCTTGTGCGAGTGGTAGGTCTTGCCCGCCATCAGCGTGATCGTGCTGTGCCGGCCCTTCGGGTCGGTCAGCTGCACGAGGTCGCCGGCGCGGAACGGGCCGCGACCACAGACGGCGGGGGACGAAGGATCGGGCTCGGGCGAGTCGCTGTTCACGGGGGCGATTCTGACGGGTCCCTCAGGCGTTCTGGACGGCGCTGCGCACGTCCTGTGCCGCCAGCACCCCGTAGATCGCCCCGTCGTCCTCGACGACCAGGTACTCGGTGGCCGGACAGGCCTCCATGCGCCGCAGCAGTTCCTCCCCGCCCAGGCCCAACCCGAGCACCATCTCCGGCTCCAGGCGACGGGCCAGCGTGGAGACCGACACCCAGGGTCGACGCGGTTCCGGGGTCGCGGCGACGGCGGCCTCGTTGACCAGGCCGACCGGGCGCCCGCCCGAGTCGATGACGACCAGCCCGTGGGCACCGGCCACGCCGGCCTGGCGCAACGCTTCGGCCAGCGGCAGTTCCCCGGCGACCCCGATCGCCCGCCGGGTCAGCGAGCGGACCGACAGCTTCGGCAGCGCCTCCCGCAAGGCCGCCCCGCGCATGGCGCTGCTGGCTCCGATCCAGATGAATCCGGCCAGCAGCGCGCCCCACACGACCGAGAACAGCTGCGGTGACCGGCCGTCGGCACGGGCGATCAGCATCGGCAGGAAGAACACCACGACCGCGACCCCGCGGCCGACCCAACCGGCCGCGACGGTCGCGGTGCTGGAGCGGCCGGTCAGCCCCCACAGCGCCGAGCGCAGCATCACACCGCCGTCCAGCGGCAGCCCGGGCAGCAGGTTGAAGATGCCGACCAACCCGTTGGACAGCATCAGCGCGTCGAGCAGTTCCAGGGCGATGCGCAGCTTCACCGAGTCGTTCGCGTTCGACGCCGCCGACGGGCCGGTGAGCCAGCCCGGGGTCGCGCCGAGCAGGTGGATCGCCGCCCAGGCACCCACGCCGAGGCCCAGCGACAGCACCGGACCCGCGGCCGCGATGGCGAACTCGCGGCGTGGCGATTTGGCCTGCCCACCCATCTCGGTGACGCCCCCGAGCAGTTGCAGCGTGATCCGCCGCACCGGCAGCCCGAGGCGCCGCGCCGTCACCGCGTGACCGAGCTCGTGAATGAGGACCGAGGCGTAGAGCAGCACCGCGAACATGAACGAGACGATGAATCGGCCGTTGCCGATCTCCGGAATGTCGTAGTGCACCGGTTGCGCGAAATTCACCGTCAACAGCACCGCGACGATCGCGAACGACGGGGCGACGTAGACCGGGACCCCGAGAACCCGCCCCATCAGCCAACCCGAGCCACCTGCAGCCGCCACGTCGTCGGGCGCGGTGGCCGTTCGGGTGGGATCGGTCACGCGGTGCTCCGTCTCGGCGAGGTCGGCTACTGCGCGGTCGGTCCGCAGCTCACCGGTCGCGCTTTCGATGGTATGCCGCTTCCGGGCCCGCCGGGGCTCACCCGACACTCCGGCCCGGCTCGCCGACACCGCCGCGGCAGGCTGGAGGTGCGTGGGAAATCGGTAGACTGTGAGCTGAAGGCAAGAGGTGATGGTGCCGGAATGCGTTTCGCCGCCGCATTCGCGAGGTAAGCCATAACCTTTTTCCGGTCGAACTGATCGGAACAACGGTGCCGTGTGCGGCAGCCCGAACCGCTGCACCTAGCTGATCCGAGCTTGCACGACGCGCGGTCGCAATCCGCACCACGTCCCGGACGGAGCCGGAATTGAGTCGCCGCCCGCGCGGTCCAGTGTCTGAAGCACAGGACCGCCAAGCCCCCGAACGCAAGCCGACGCAGCCCGTCGCCGATGTGCTGCACCCGTGGGTCGACGCGCTGCGCAAACGTGGCGAGCTGGTCCCGCGCATCGCGGCGCTGCTGACATTCATCGCGGGCGTCGTCTCGGTGTTCAGCGCGATCACCCCTGCCTACCGCACCCGGTTGCACAACGTGCGTCACCTGCTCGGGCCGGGTGTGCCGGCCACCGCCGCGGGCAGCACGGCCGCGTTCGGAATCGCGCTCATGTTGTTGTCCTACGGGCTGCGGCGCCGGCAGAAGCGAGCCTGGTTCGCGGCGCTCGTACTGGCGATCATCATCACGATTCTGCATCTGGCTAAGGGCCTCGACGTCGAGGAGGCGAGCCTCTGCATCGCGCTGGTGGTGCTGCTGATCGTCTCCCGCAAGCATTTCCGGGCGGCCTCCTCGGTCCCGCCACAACGGGTGCGGCTGATCTTCCTGGGGCTGCTGTTCGCCGTCGACATCGCATTCGGCCTGATCCTGATCCGGGAGAACGGGCACACGCTGATCGGCAACCCGCAGTTGCGGTCGAAGCTGTGGCAGGTGCTGCTCGGCTTCATCGGCGTGCGCGGCCCGCTGCACTTCGGCAGTCACGGCGCGGGCAACCTGGTCCACGCGGTGCTCGCCGGCCTGGGCGCGATCTCGCTGCTCGCGGCGTTGTCCGTGCTGCTGGTCCGGCCGCCCGGTCCGCCGCGGCGGACCCCGGCCCAGAACGAGGTGCTGGCGGCGCTGATCCGCTCGCACGGCGAGCAGGACTCGTTGGCCTACTTCGCCAACCGCGACGACCGGCAGCTGATCGTGTCGCCGTCGGGCAAGTCCGCGGTCTCCTTCCGCGTGGTCGGCGGCGTCGCGCTGGCAGCCGGCGACCCGCTCGGCGACCCGGAGGCCTGGCCCGGCGCGATCGATGCGTTCCTGACCCGAGCCGGCGACTCCGCCTGGGTGCCGGCGGTCATGGGCTGCAGCGAGCGCGGCGGCGTCGCCTGGTCGCGTGCCGGGCTGGACGCGCTCGAGCTCGGTGACGAGGCGGTCGTCCACACCGACGAGTTCAGCCTGGAGGGTCGCTCGATGCGCGGCGTGCGCCAGGCGTGCGGCCGGATCGAGCGGGCCGGGTACCGGCTGCAGGTGCGCCGCTGTGGCGACGTCGACCGCGCCGAGTGGGCCGAGCTGATGACGGCGGCCGAGCGCTGGCGTCAGGGCGGGGTGGAGCGCGGCTTCTCGATGGCCCTGGGTCGCCTCGGCGACCCGCGGGAGGCCGACGGGATGATCGCCACCGCGCATGACGCCGACGGGAAGCTGCGTGCGCTGCTGCAGTTCGTGCCGTGGGGCCGGACGGGCCTCTCGCTGGACGTCATGCGTCGCGACCCGGCCGCGGAGAACGGTGTCAACGAGGCGCTGATCGTCGTTGTGCTGAGCCACGCCACCTCGATCGGGATCGAACGGGTCTCGTTGAATTTCGCGGTGTTCCGAGCCGCTCTGGAGCGCGGTGCCCAGCTCGGTGCCGGGCCGATCGCCAAGGCCTGGCGCAAGCTGCTGGTCATCGGCTCGAAGTGGTGGCAGATCGAGCAGTTGGCCCGGTTCAACGCCAAGTTCGAGCCGGAATGGGTCCCGCGGTACATGTGCTACCCGGGCTCTCTGGAGATCCCCAGCGTGGCGATCGCGGCGCTGCGCGCGGAGGCGTTCCTCGTGATGCCTACGATCGGCCGACGCAATTCGCGTTCGCTCGATCCGCAGGACGAGGAGAAGGAGCCGCTGTGTCGCTGACCGGCAAACCGGTCCTGTGGCTCACCGCGGTTCTGGCTCTGCTCTCCCCGTTGGTCGCGGTCGTCCTCTGGGACCGTGTACGCGGGTCCAAGTGGCAACAGGTGGTCGGCCGGCTCGCGCTGCTCGGGCTCGGTGAGACGGCGGCCCTGGTGTTCGCGTTCGTCGCACTCAACGACTACGCCGGGTTCGTCGACTCCTGGTCGCAGGCGTACCACTTCGTCACCGGCGCGTTCGGCCACGAGAAGATCTCCGCCTCGGACTCGGCCACCTCCGACCAGCCCGACCCGGCGGTCAGCGCGAACCCGAGCGCCTACGCCGATCGGGACTTCCGGCTGGGGTCGCAGCAGGCCCCGGCACCGGACGGTCGGATCTGGCGGATCCTCGGCGACACCCCGCCGGACAAGTGGGTCGACACCGGGGTCACGGCGGTCAACACGTTCACCTCGGGCCCGCTGAGCCAGAAGCTCTACATCTACCTGCCGCCGCAGTACTTCGGGCCCAACGGCCGCAAGGACCTGCCGATCCTCGAGGCGTTCACCAGCTTCCCCGGCCCGACCGACTACCTGGTCTCCAAGGTCCACCTCGTCGACGCGGTGCTGGCCGGCATCAAGTCCGGCGAGATCACCCCGATGGTCGTGCTGATGATGCGACCGGATGCTGCCGGGCCGGTCAACACCGCGTGCACCGACGTGCCCAACGGGCCGCAGACGCTCAGCTTCTACAGCAAGGCGCTGCCCACCGAGGTCCGGCACTACTTCGGGCTCAACACTGCGCCCGGGATGACCGTCGGCTACTCCGGCGGCGGATACTGCGCGGCGAAGATCTCGCTCACGGACCCCGCGGACTTCCCCGCCGCGGCCGAGATGGCCGGGACGTTCCACCCGCCGACGGACGCCAGTACCCAGGGCACGTTCAACGACCCGACCGTGCGCAACCAGAACGACCTGGGCTGGCGGCTGCAGAACCAGCCCCTGCCGAACGCCTCGCTGCTGCTGACCAGCGGTAGGGACGACAACCGGACCTCGATGGGCCACCCCGTCGCCGAGCAATGGGCGAAGCTGATCCACTCCCCGATGACCTCCGAGCAGCTGGTACTCGACGGGAACGGCCACGACTTCGCGGCATTCGAGCGGCAGCTGCCCTACGACCTGTCGTGGCTCAGCTCCCGACTCCCGGGCAGCACCGTCCATCTCGCCCCGGTCCCGGCCGAATCCTCGGTCCTCCCCGGATCGAACGGCCCCGCGCCCAGCGCGCTTGAGGAGAACCGGCGCCGAGTCGTGCCGGCCTGACCGCGGTCCGATGCGGTCAAGCTGAGGGCAGGTGCTCGCTCAGCCACTGGAGCGCGTAGGGGATCTCGCGGCTCCAGGTGTTGAAATTGTGACCGCCCTCGTCCAGCAGTAGCTCGTCGGCCGACATCGGTGCCTTGACCGAATCCAGCCACGACTGCGCGGTGGCGTAGCCGTCGGCACCGCGTTCGTCCTTCGCGGTGGCGATGAGCATCGAGATCGGCGGGATCTGGTCGTGGCTCATCCGCCAGGTCAGGTCGTTCTCGTTGTAGAACGCCTTGTTGCCGCTGAAGATCCCGCGGGTGGTCAGGTCGGTCGACGGCTTGAAGTAGCCGGACAGCACCGCCGAGGCCGCGAACCGGCTCGGGTCCATCAGCGCGATCTTCGCCGAGCAGTACCCGCCGGTGGAGTCCCCGGCCACGGCCCAGCCGGTGGGCGCCAGGCTGAACTGCGAAGTGATCGAGCTCGGCACGTCCTCGGTGAAGAACTGCACCGTCTGCGGCCCGCCGGGGACGTCGGTGCACTCGGTGTCCCAGGGGAACGTCGGGGCCGGGCGCATCATCACCAGCACCACGTCCTGCGCCGTACCGGCCGCGATCTCCTCGGAGAGGATGTCCGGGTAGTGCATCCGGCTGACCAGGTTCGACGCGTCGCCGGGGAACCCGGTCAGCACCTCGACCACCGGCAGCTTGCGGTTGTCCGGCCCGGCCCGGAAGTAGCGTGGCGGCAGATAGACCAATGCCTGCTGCGCCAGGTTGGAGACCGGGCCGGTGACCTGGGTGCTCACGATCGCGCCGCGGGTCGCCCACTCGGACTGCTGCGACCAGCCCTGCACGTTCCACTTGGCGGCGTCCGACGGGATCTCGGGCATGCCGCGGTCGAGGAACGCCGGCTTCACGAACGGGTGGATGTTCAGGTCGGTGCCGCCGAAGTGCGCCGACGGATGGTCGACGGCTGCCGTCGGTCCGGTGCCGAGCAGGTCGGACCAGCTGGAGTAGAACTGTCCGTAGTCGTTCAGCGCGAGGCCGACCACGAACACGACGGCCAGTTGGCTGGACAGGAACAGGCTGAACCGGACGGGGACGCGGGCCCGCCGCAGCCGCTCCGGCCGCGACCAGTACCAGAGACAGGCGACCGGGAGCATCAGCGCGGCGACCGCTGCAAGCAGCAGCAACGGTTTGCCCGTCAGTCGCACGCCCCGGCCTTTCGCAAAACCACTGACCGGTCTCCGCGGACTGGTCTCTCCCCATCACCGTAGGAACACGCTACGTAGCTAGCGGCAAAATCCGGCTGAGCCGGCGGAAAACGTTGTCAAGGGGTGACCGGCGGATGGACGACACACCGCCGGATCAGGCGACGACCCGGGTCGGGAAGGTGTCCCAGCCGGTCGCCCCGTCCGGGTCCGGCGCGGAGTTCGCCTGCACCTGCAGTGCCCCGGTCGCGTCGGTGGCGCGAACGGTCAGGTTGTGGGTCCCGACCCCCGGCGTCCACGGCAGCCGCCACTGGCGCCAGGTGTCCGGGTTCGCCCACGGGGCCAACGCCGCGGTCTGCCACGGCTGGTCGTCGACGCTGACCTCGACCTTGGAGATGCCGCGGTGCTGGGCCCACGCGACCCCGGCGATCGTCTCGGCGCCGGCCCGGACGTCGGCGTACGGGTGCGGGACGTCGATACGCGACTGGGTCTTGATCGGGCCCTGCGGGGCCCAGCCGCGCTGCGTCCAATAAGCCTGGAAATCGGCGAAGCGCGTCACCTCGATGCGGGTCACCCACTTGGTGGCCGACACGTAGCCGTAGAGGCCCGGCACGACCACCCGGACCGGGTAGCCGTGCTCGGCCGGCAACGGGACGCCGTTCATCGCGATCGCCAGCATCGCGTCGCGGCCCGGGTCGGTCAGCGCGGACAGCGGGGTGCCTGCGGTCCAGCCGTCGACCGAGTGCGAGCGGATCGCGTCCGCGCCGGCCTTGGGTTTCGCGGCCGCCAACAGGTTGCGCAGCGGCAGGCCGAGCCAGCGGGCGTTGCCGACCAGGTTCCCGCCCACCTCGTTGGAGACGCAGGTCAGCGTCACGTCCCGCTCGATCAACTGGGCGCGGAGCAGGTCTTCGTAGCCGATCGTGATCGGGTTCTCGACCATGCCGTCGATGCGCAGTTGCCAGGTCCGAGCGTCCAGCAGCGGCACCTGGATGGAGGTGTCGACCCGGTAGAAGTCCATGTTCGTCGTGAAGTACGGGGCCAGCCCGGGGATGTTGAAGTCGGCGACGCCGACCGCCGGCGCCGGACTGAACGGCGCGGGCAGCGCCGTTACTACGCCGCGTCGGCCGTGGCCCGACCCGGCCAACTCCCGGACCAGTCCCCCGCCGACGGCGAGCGCTCCGACCGTTCCGACGACCCGGACGAACTCGCGTCGCGCCGGGCCACCCCCGCCCGGCCGCCGCCCGGGGATGATCACCGCGGGACGTTCCAGGGCCGACGTGGTCGGCTCGCGCTCCCGCACCGTCACGCTCGCCCGGGCGGCGACCGGCTCGGGCTCCCGGACGGCCGGTGCCACGACCGGTTCGGGCAACGTCCGCAGCAGCCGGACCAGCGCGCCGGTGCTGACCAGCAGCGCGATCAGGGCGGGGACGACCCGGACCAGCGGGGAGTCGTGGGCCCCGCGCACCGTGGCCACGGCCACGACCGCGACCAGCCCGATCGCCGCGGTCATCAGCAGCGCCACGCGCCGGGCCCGGACCCCGATCGCGCCGGCCACCGCCGCCAACACCGCGACGGTCGACAGGACGCCGGTGACCAGCACCCGCTTGTCGTTGGCCTGGAAGTGCTCGATCGCCCACCGGGTCAGCGAGGCCGGTGAGGTGTCGATGACCCAGGTGCCGACCGAGACGACCGGGGAGGGTGTCGACAGCAGTGCCGCGAGGCCCTCGGCGACTCCGAGCCCGGCCGCCGCCGCCAGCAGGCCACAAACCGCACCGAGCATCCGCCTGGCTGTCACAGAGCCTTCTCCCCCGTCGTCACGGGCCGTCACGTGGCCGGCCCCGTTCCTGATTCGGTGCCACCCCGGCCGCGGATCGGAGTGGGGCCGTGGGCCGCCGCTCCGCGTGCATGACCGGGATGCCGTCGAGTGTGGTCGCATCCGAGCGGTGCGGCCAGCGCCGGTCGGTCGCGGCGTTGAACGCGGCGCCGATCAGCATCACGATTGCCAACGCGTAGAGCCAGATCAGCACGACGATCGGCGCGGTGAGTGGGCCGTAGATCGAGGTCCCGCCGATCGAGGTCGACAGCGTGGCCCGCAGGAAGTAGCTGCCCAACATGGCCCCGCCCAACGCCAGCGCCGCGCCGGGCAACCCGCGCCACCAGGAGTTCGGCACCGGCAAGGCCACCCAGAACAGCGTGGTCAACGAGGCGACCGAGCCGACCACGATTATCGGCCAGTACATCGTGCCGATCCAACTCAACTGGTCGGGCAGGGCCAACTCGAAGAATTCCGGGCCGCCGATCAGCAACGGCAACAGCACGATCCCGACGACCAGGCTCACCACGTAGAGCGAGAACGACAGGGCCCGGGTCGCGATGATGCCGCGGCGGCCACCGAGCCCGTACATGATCGAGATGGTGTCGATCGTGACGTTCAGTGCCCGCGAACCGGACCACAGTGCCAGCAGGAAACCCATCGAGATGACGTCGGCTCGGCCGCCGTGCAAGGTGTCGTTCAGCGTGGGGATGATCGTGTCGGCGACCGTCTGGTCGGACAGCGCGTGCCGGGCCAGTTCGATCACCGAATTGCGGAAGTGGTCGACGGTGTCCGCGCCGATGATGTTGGTGAAGTAACCCAACGTGCCTGCCAGCCCGAGCACCAGCGGCGGTAGCGAGAGCAGGGCGAAGAAGCCGATCTCGGCGGCCAGACCGGTGACCCGGTGCTTGAGGCAGATCCGAACGGTGGTGACGACCAGCCACCGCAGGTCACGGGCGAATGGGCTGCGGCGGACTCCGTCCACCGTAGGACGCACCGGGCGCATCCCGGAGGGCCCGCTGCCGCGGCCTGACATGCCTCTACGGTAGTTCCCGCCCAGGTCCGGACGGCCCGTGGCGGACGCGGACGCGCCGCGCGAGGGTGGGTCGCGGGTGTGAGCCGGGTCTCCGTCCTGAAAAAGTCCGCGAGGCCAGGTATCCTGGACCCATGACTGCTGTCGGGATCGCGCTGGTCGAGCGTCGTCACATCGACCTCGGTCGGGTCTCCAGCATGTCTTGTCGCGGCTGCTGAGCGCCCCGCCACTCCTCCAGCGGGCGCCCGGTCACCGGCTGCCGCCCGCCCCTGGCGCGCTGCGTCCGGTCGCGCGGTCGCCTGATCCGACCACCCCGCGAAGGACCCCAGCGATGGCTGACGAAGCCACCACCATTGCCCATTCGCGCGCCGCTCGCTCCGCCAAGCACAAGGGCCAGGGCCAGTGGGCGATGAACCACCGTGAGCCGCTCAACGGCAACGAGCAGATCAAGAAGGACGACGATCCGCTCAACGTCCGCGCCCGCATCATCGACCGGTACCAGTACACCGGATTCGCCTCGATCGACAGCGCCGACCTGCGCGGCCGCTTCCGGTGGATGGGGCTCTACACCCAGCGCAAGCCCGGGATCGACGGCGGCAAGACTGCCGTGCTCGAGCCGCACGAGCTCGACGACGAGTACTTCATGATGCGCATCCGCCTCGACGGCGGGCAGCTGACCGGGGAGCAGGTCCGCACGATCGCCGAGGTCTCCGCGCAGTTCGCGCGCGACAGCTGTGACGTGACCGACCGGCAGAACTTCCAGCTGCACTGGATCCGGATCGAGGACGTGCCGGAGATCTGGTCGCGCCTGGAGTCCGTCGGACTGACCACGCTGGAGGCCTGCGGCGACTGCCCCCGAGTGGTCCTGGGCAGCCCTGTCGCCGGCATCGCCGCGGACGAGATCATCGACGGCACGCCGGCGATCGAGGAGATCACCCGCCGCTGGATCGGATCGCCGGAATTCTCCAACCTGCCGCGCAAGTTCAAGAGCGCGATCTCCGGCAACCCGAATCTGGACGTCGTCCACGAGATCAACGACATCTCCTTCGTCGGGGTGGTGCACCCGGAGCACGGCCCCGGCTTCGACCTGTGGGTCGGCGGTGGCCTTTCCACCAACCCGATGTTCGCCCAACGGCTCGGTGCCTGGATCCCGCTCGACGAGGTGCCCGAGGTGTGGCACGGCGTCACCAGCGTGTTCCGCGACTACGGCTACCGCCGCCTGCGCAACCGCGCCCGGTTGAAGTTCCTCCTCGCCGACTGGGGCGCGCAGAAGTTCCGGGATGTTCTGGAATCCGAGTACCTGCGGCGCAAACTCGTCGACGGCCCGGCGCCGGCCGCTCCGCCGGCCGGTTTCCGCGACCACCTCGGGGTGCACCCGCAGAAGGACGGCAACTTCTACGTCGGGTTCGCCCCGGTTGTCGGCCGGATCTCCGGGAGCCTGCTGTCGAAGGTGGTCGATCTCGCCGAGGAGCACGGCACCGGCCGGATGCGAACGACGGTCGAGCAGAAGTTGTTGATCCTCGACGTCCCGGCCACGAAGGTCGAGAGCCTGGTCCAGGCGCTGGAGTCGTTGGACCTGCAGGTGCGTCCCACCCCGTTCCGGCGCCAGACCATGGCCTGCACCGGCATCGAGTTCTGCAAGCTGGCGATCGTCGACACCAAGAACCGCGCCACCCGGCTGATCTCGGAGATGGAGAGCCGGCTGCCCGAGTTCGACCAGCCGCTGACGGTGAACCTCAACGGCTGCCCGAACGCCTGCGCCCGTTTCCAGACCGCCGACATCGGCCTGAAGGGCATGCTGCTGCCCGGGCCGGACGGCGAGTCGGTGGAGGGCTACCAGGTGCACCTGGGCGGATCGTTGGGTACCTCGGCGGCGTTCGGTCGCAAGGTCCGTGGACTGAAGGTGACCACGCACGACCTCGAGGACTACATCGAGCGCGTGCTGCGCCGGTTCCTGGCCGATCGGGAGCAGGGCGAGACGTTCGCGGCCTGGAGCGTCCGGGCCGACGAGTCGGCGCTGGCCTGACGGATAGTCAGAACTACGTCATGAGTGAGGACCGGGCCGCGCCCTTCCACTGCCCGTACTGCGCGGAGGAGGACCTGCGTCCGCTCGAGGCGCACGGTGCGTGGTTGTGCGGAAGTTGTCGGCGGGCTTTTGCGTTGCGCTTTCTCGGGATGGAGGTGTCAGGAATCGCATGACTGTTGTCGAACTGAACCTGGCCACCCCCGGGTCGGCGCCCGCTCGTAAGCGCGACACCCGGTGGGCCGAGCAGACCGAGGCGTTGGCCACGAGGGCCGGCGTCGAACTCGAGGACGCCACGGCGCTGGAGGTCCTGCGATGGGCCGCCGACACCTTCGGTGAGCGCCTGGCGGTGACCTCGTCGATGGCCGATGCGGTGGTGGCGCACCTGGCCTCGCGGGTCAAGCCCGGTATCGACGTGCTGTTCCTCGACACCGGCTACCACTTCGCCGAGACCATCGGCACCCGCGACGCGGTATCCGAGGTCTACGACGTCAACGTCATCAACGTGACGCCGACGCTGTCGGTGGCCGGGCAGGACGCCGCGTTCGGCAAGGACCTGTTCGCCCGCGACCCGGACCGCTGCTGCGCGTTGCGCAAGGTCGCCCCGCTGAACACCGCCATGCGCGACTACGACGCATGGATCACCGGATTGCGCCGCGACGAGACGCCGTCGCGCGCGAACACCCCGGTCGTGTCCTGGGATGCCAATCGGGGCAAGGTGAAAGTCTGCCCGATCGCGCGGTGGACTGCGGACGACGTGGACAAGTACGTTGCCGACCACGGCATCCTGCTGAACCCGTTGCTGATGGACGGTTACGAGTCGATCGGATGCCGGCCGTGCACCCGGCGCACCATGGCCGGACAGGACGCCCGCTCGGGGCGTTGGGCCGGCAGTTCGAAGACCGAGTGCGGACTGCACACATGACAGGAGCTCAGGTGACGCCGCCTCCGGGTGCCACGGTGTGGCTGACCGGCCTGCCCAGTGCGGGCAAGTCGACGATCGCCCGGGCCGCTGCCCAGCGCTTGCGGGCCGCCGGTCGTGCGGTCGAGGTGCTCGACGGCGACGAGATCCGCACCGAGTTGACCGCCGACCTGGGGTTCAGCCGCGACGACCGCATCACCAACGTCCGGCGGATCGGCTTCGTGGCCGCGGTGCTGGCCCGCAACGGGGTGATCGCACTTGTCCCGGTGATTGCGCCGTACGCGGTGGCGCGCGACGCGGTGCGCGCCAAGCACGACGCCGACGGCAGCACCTACCTCGAGGTCCACATCGCCACGCCGGTGGACGAGTGCGCCGCCCGCGACGTCAAGGGCTTGTACGCCAAGCAACGGGCCGGGGAACTGTCCGGCCTGACCGGGGTGGACGACCCGTACGAGGTGCCGGAGAAGCCGGACCTGCGCCTGGACACCGCCGGCCACAGCCTGCAGGACAGTGTCGCCGCGGTGCTCGGCCTCCTCGCCGAGCACGGCCTGCTTTGAACAACCGGTTCTGACGGGCCCTCAGAACCGCGACACGTCCAGCAGTCGGTAGGTCCGGTGGTCCGGGGCCGAACGCGTGTCCCAGTCGGTCGAGGCCGCGGCCTCCAACGCCGCCTTGACCTGCGCCGGCGTGGCGCTGGGATGTGTGGACCGGTAGAGCGCCGCCGCACCGGCGACGTGGGCCGCGGCCTGCGACGTGCCGCTCAAGGTCGCGTAGCCGCCCTTCATCCAGGTCGACCGGATGCACACGCCCGGCGCGATCAGCGCGATCGGGGCGCCGTAGTCGGAGAAGTTCGCGAACCGGTCGTCCGGGCCGCCCGGGCAGTCGGCCGGCTCGTGCCCCCGCCCGCCCGGGCGCCCGTCGTAGTCGGCCAGCGCACCGACCGCGATGACCTCCGGGTAGGAGGCCGGCGTGAAGTCGACCGCGTCGGCGCCCTCATTGCCGGCGGCCACCGTGTAGACCACCCCCGCGGCCACCGAACGACAGATGGCCTGGTGCAGTCCCCCGTCGTTGCACCCCCGGTCGACGTCGCGCCCGACCAGGCTCATGTTCGCCACCTTGATCACCGACGCATGCGCGGTGACCCAGTCGATCCCGCAGATCAGCGTGGCGAGGCTGCCGTCGCCGGCGTCGTCAAGCACCCGCACGGCCCAGATCCGCGCACCCGGAGCCACGCCGACCACGCCGCTGCCGTCGTCCTTCGCGGCCGCGATCCCCGCGATGTGGGTGCCGTGGCCGCGTTCGTCGTCGTAGGAGTGCGTGCCGGGGACGCAGTCGACGCCGCCGGCCACGTTGAGGTCCGGGTGCTTGAGGTCCACCCCGGTGTCGAGGACGGCGATGTCGGAGTTCACGCGGACGTGGCCCTTGCCGGCGTGATCGGAACTCTGCGGGGCCCGCACCCGCCGCACCCCGGTCGGGACCTGCTGCGCGGCCGAGCGGAACACCCGGTCCGGGGTCACCCGGGCGACCCGGGAGTCGGCGGCGACCCGCGTCGCCTGTGCCGCGGACATGCGTCCGGTGTAGCCGGACAGGGCCGAGCGCAGGACGTTCTCCACGTGCACGCCCAGGCGCTCGTGGTCGGCCGCCACCGCGGCCGGGTCGCCGGAGCGCAGGCTGACCACGTAGGAGTTCTCGATGACCGCGCCGGTGGCCAGTCGCGAGAGCCCCAGTTCGCCGTGGACGGACCGCGCAGGCGCCTTGGAACCGGGCAGCAGCACCGTGGCGATCAGAGTCAGGGCGACCAGGACCGCGAAGGGGACGCGACCGCGCACCGTCCACCCCCCGTCTGTTCGGTTCTGCCCGAATTATCCGAGGAAATCAGCCGACACGCGGCCCGGATGTGGTTTCCGGGTCGGAAGGGTGGCGGCGGACCCCGCACCTGCGTCGCGGGGTGGATCTGCCAGGCTCGCCGGATGTCCACCTACCGGATGTGGCCCGCGCAGGACCAGGCAAGTCAGATGGACCTGGACGACTGGGCCGACATGTACGCCTATCCGGCCGACCCGCCCGACGGTTGGTGGCTGCGCGCGAACATGGTGAGCACTTTGGGGGGCGCGGCTGTCGCGTCGGACGGGCTCACCCGCGACATCTCCTCCGACACCGACCGCGCCCTGCTGGGGCTGCTGCGCGCGCTGAGCGACGTGATCATGGTCGGTGCCTCGACCGCGGTCGCCGAACGGTACGGTCCGGAGCGGGCCCACCCGGAGCATGCCCACCTTCGGGCCGCGGCCGGGCAGGCGCCCATCGCGGCGATGGCGCTGGTGTCCCGCTCGCTGAACCTCGACCTGTCGGCCCCGATCTTCACCGCTGCCGCGGTGCCCACGATCCTGCTGACCGTCGCCGAGGCGCCGCCGGACCGGCTGCGTGCGGCCCGCGAGGTCGCCGATGTGGCGCTGGTGGGTGCCACCGCGGTGGACCCGGCCCTTGCGGTCGCGGCGCTGGTCGAACGCGGCCACCGCAGGTTGCTCTGCGAGGGTGGGCCGCGCTGGCTGGCCACCATCACCGATGCCGGGTTGCTGGACGAGCTCTGCCTGACCGTCAGCCCGCTGCTGCTGGCCGGCAAGGCGAAACGGATCCTCGACGGGCCCGAGCAGGCGACTCCGACTCAGATGCATCTCGCCGCGGTCTGCACCGATTCCGAGAACCTCTTCCTGCGATATTCCCGGGTGGGCGACCGCAAGATCTGATCAGCTCGGCAGCCGACCGGCGAAGACCTCCTCCAGGTCGAACGAGACCGGCTCGACCAACTGCTCGTAGGTGCACGAGGCCGGGTCGCGGTCCGGCCGCCACCGGACGAACTGCGCCGTGTGCCGGAAGCGGACGCCCTCCATGTGGTCGTAACGGACCTCGACCACCAGTTCCGGGCGCAGCGGCGTGAACGAGAGGTCCTTGTTCGCGTTCCACCGACTGTGCTCGGACTCCCGCGGCGTGCGCGTGCCCGCCTGCTGCTCGGCCCAGGCCCAGGGGTGGCCGTCGAAGCTGGTCACGTACTCCTGGAGCAGCTCGAACAGTTCCCGGCGCTGGGCCGCCGGGAACGCCCCGATCACCCCGACGCTCGCCAGCTTCCCCTCGGCGGTGTGCAGGCCGAGCAGCAACGACCCGATCAGGTCGTCGCCGGACTTGTGGGTGCGGTACCCGGCCACCACGCAGTCGGCCGTGCGCTCGTGCTTGATCTTGAACATCGTGCGCTTGTCCGGGGTGTACGTGCCGGTCAACGGCTTGGCGATGACGCCGTCGAGGCCCGCGCCCTCGAACCGGGAGAACCAGTCCGTCGCGACGCTCGGGTCGGCGGTGGCGGGCGTGATGTGGATCGGTGGCTTGCTGCCCGCGAGCGCGTCGAGGAGTTGCTCGCGCCGTTCGGCGAACTGACGCTGCGTCAGGTCGACGTCGTCGCGGGCCAGCAGGTCGAATGCCACGAACCGGGCCGGGGTGGTCTCGGACAGCAGCTTCACCCGACTGGCCGCCGGGTGGATGCGTTGCTGGAGGACCTCGAACTCCAACCGGACACCGGCGACGTCCGGCACGACGATCTCACCGTCCAGCACGCACCGCGGCGGTAGCTCCGCCCGGAACGCCTCGACCAGTTCGGGGAAGTACCGGGTCATCGGCTTGGTGTTGCGGCTGCCGATCTCGATCTCGTCGCCGTCCCGGAACACGATCGCCCGGAAGCCGTCCCATTTCGGCTCGTAGAGCAGATCGCCGGTCGGGATCGCCGGGACGGACTTGGCGAGCATCGGCAGCACGGGCGGCATCACGGGCAGGTCCATGGGTTGCATATTGCCGGTAAAGGACCGTCCTGACATGACCCGGGACGCGCCGCCCCTTCCTGGCGAAACTTCGCCGAACGGACATACTGGTTGGCGGCGGGGGCCTGCGCCATGCAGCCGTGGCCCCCGGAAGGTGACGGTTCGACGGAGGGCGCACGGTGCACGGGTTGAGGCTGAAGCTCGGCGTTTTCGCGGTTGCGGCGCTGGTCCCGGTCGCGGGAATGAGCCTGGCCTCGGTGAAACCCGACCACCGCGTCGGTGCCCCGGTCGACTACGTCGTGCTCTACAAGGATCCGCACTCGGCCCGCGCGGCCCGCGCCGCGATCTCGGCGGCCGACGGCAAGGTCCTCGAGGAGAACCGTGACGTCGGGACGGCCGTGGTGCGCAGCACCAACCTCGATTTCACGAAGCAGGTGGCGCGCGGCGGAGCGGTCCTCGGGGCCGCGCACCAGCGGCCGATCGGGCGGGTACCCGACACTCGAGCGGCTCGGGAGGCCGTCGAGCGACTGGCCCCGGCGGAGCGGGCCGCGGTGCTGGCGCGGCTGCGCAGCGGCGCCTTGCACCCGAACGCGAACCGGGTCCGCTCCGACGCCGGATCCGCCAAGGCCGAGCCGCTGGGGTCCCGCCAGTGGGACATGGCGATGATGCAGGCCACCGACACCGGCTCCTACGCAACCGAACTCGGCGACCCGCGGGTTCGGGTCGGCGTGGTCGACACCGGCGTGGACTCGTCCCATCCGGACATCGCCCCGAACTTCGACGCCGCCGACTCGCGCAACTTCGTCACCGACAACCCGGTCACCGACGGCCCGTGCCCGGAGCAGTCCTGCACGGACCCGGTCGGCGTCGACAACAACGGGCACGGCACCCACGTCGCCTCGGTGATCGGCGCCCCGATCAACGGGCTCGGCATCGCCGGCGTGGCGCCGAACGTCCGGCTCGTCGACGTACGGGCCGGGCAGAGCTCCGGGTTCTTCCTGCTGCAGCCGGTGATCAACGCGCTGACCTACGCCGGCGACGCCGGGCTGAACGTCGTCAACCTGAGCTTCTACGTGGACCCGTGGCTGTTCAACTGCCCGAACAACCCCAAGGACGACGCCGCCGCCCAGACCGAGCAGCGCACGACGATCGAGGCGATCCAGCGGGCGGTGAGCTACGCCCGCGACCACAACGTCACCGTGATCAGCGCGTTGGGCAACGAGAGCACCGACATGGACCACGTGACCCTCGACCCGAAGAGTCCGGACTACCCGCCGGGTCACTCCTACCCGCGGACGCTGGACTCCTCGTGCCTGACCGTGCCCGCCGAGACCACCGGCGTGGTCTCCATCGGCGCGTTGGGCCCGAGCGGTCGCAAGGCGTACTACTCGAACTACAGCCTCAAGTACAACCGGTTCTCGGCCCCCGGCGGCGACGCGTTCGACACCCCGGACGCCCGGGTCGACCCCACCGCGCAGATCCTCGGCGCGTACCCGGAGAAGGTGGCCCGCTCGGTCGGCGACGTCGATGGCAACGGCACCCCGACGACCCCGTTCGTCGTCAAGGACTGCGAGAACGGCACCTGCGCCTACTACCAGTACCTCCAGGGCACCTCGATGGCCGCACCGCACGCGAGTGGGGTCGCCGCGTTGGCGATCAGCCGGTTCGGCACGGTCGTGAACGACCGGCTCGTGCTCGACCCGCGGTTGACCGAGGAGGCGATGCTGCTCTCGGTGGACCGTCGGTCCTGTCCGCGGCCGGCCGCTTACCGCTACACGCTCAAGCAGGCCGACGGCGCCAAGTCGTTCACCCAGACCTGCTCGGAGAAGTTCGACACCAACAGCTTCTACGGCGCCGGCATGGTCAGCGCCGGGGGCGTCGCGTTGCTGCCGAAGCTCCTGCCGGCGTTGGGCCCGCCACCGAAGACGCCGCCGCGCCCGCAGCCGGCGGCCACGCCGGCCCCGACCGAGACGCCGACACCGGGTCCGACCGAGACCCCGGGCCCCACCGCGGCCCCGGACGCCTCGAGCCCGCCGTCGGGTGCCCCGAGCGACGCACCGCAACCGAACGCCGAGCCCTCGACGGCGCCGACGCTGAGCCCGCCGCAGGACGACGCTCCCTCGACCGGGCAGCCCACCGGCTGACCAGGGCCGCCGTCGGCGTGCCGCTCAATCCGGCGACTCGGCCTCCTTGCGGGCCCGGCTCGGTTGGACGCGCTTCGGCTCGCCGGCCATCTTCGGGTACTCCGGTGGGTAGGGCATGTCGTCCAGTCCGCGGTCCGCGATGTCGCGGTCGTACCACTCCAGCAGCGGGCTCAGGTCGTGCGCGATCTCGTCGATGGCGGCGTGCAGATCGCCGACCTCGGCGAAGCGGGCGGGCATGGTCCGGACCGTCAGATCCCGCGGGTCGACGTCGGCCAGTTCGTCCCACCGCATCGGCGCGGAGACCGGGGCGTGGGCCTGCGGGCGGACCGAGTAGGCGCTGGCGATGGTGCGGTCGCGCGCGTTCTGGTTGTAGTCGACGAACACGGTCTCGCCGCGCTCCTCCTTCCACCACTTGGTGGTGACCCGCCCGGGCATGCGCCGCTCGAGTTCCCGGCCGAACGCGATGGCGGCGTGGCGCACGTGCGTGAACGACCAACGCGGCTCGATGCGGACGTAGATGTGCACGCCGCGGCCGCCGGAGGTCTTCGGGAACGCCGTCCAGCCCAGTTCGTCGAGCACCTCCCGCGCGCAGGCGGCGACCGCGACGGCGTCGCGGAAATCCGTACCCGGCTGCGGGTCGAGGTCGATGCGCAACTCGTCGGGGTGGTCGACGTCGAACCGGCGGACCGGCCACGGATGGAAGGTGATCGTTCCCAGGTTCGCGCAGTACGCGATGACCGCGGCCTCGGTCGGGCAGATCTCGTCGGCGGCGCGGCCGCTGGGGAAGGTGATCTCGGCGGTCTCGACCCAGTCCGGCGCGCCCTGCGGCACGCGCTTCTGGTAGAACGCGTCGCCCCTCGGGTCGGCCCGGGTGGCGCGCTTCGCGCCCTCGAACACCCCGCCGGGCCAGCGTTCCAGCGTGGTGGGGCGATCGCGCAGCGCGCGCAGGATGCCGTCGGACACGGCGAGGTAGTACTCGACCAGCTCCAGCTTCGGGATGCCCGGCTCGGCGAAGTAGATCTTCTCCGGGTTGCTGACCCGTACGACGCGGGATCCGACCTCGAGCTCCACGAACGGCGTTGCCATGCCTGTAGAACCTATGGGAGTGGGGCCCTGGTATCGACGCAGCCGCGGGATTGTTCAATTACGACATGACTACCTATCCGGTCGAGAAGACCGACGACGAGTGGCGTGCGGATCTCTCTCCCGAGGAGTACCACGTCCTGCGCGAGTCCGGGACCGAACGCCCCTGGTCCGGGGAGTACGTGGAGACCGACACCGTCGGCGTCTACAACTGTCGCGCCTGCGGCGCGGAGCTGTTCCGCTCGGACACGAAGTTCGAGGCCCACTGCGGCTGGCCGTCGTTCCACGACCCGAGCGACAGCGACGCGGTCGAGCAGGTGATCGACAACTCGCACGGCATGAGGCGCGTCGAGGTGCGCTGCCGGACCTGCGGCAGTCACCTGGGCCACGTCTTCAACGACGCGCCGCAGTTCCCGACCGGGCTGCGGTACTGCATCAACAGTCTCTCGATCAAGCTGGAACCGAAGTAAATTCACAACACGCGTCACTCAAATCCCAGGAGTCACACGAGATCGCCGCTAGCCTCCTTGTTGATCTAAGGGGGCGCCGTGTTCGGTGGACGGGTCAAACCACACACGCTCGTGCTGGGTGTCGCCGCCGTGCTGGTCTGCGCGCGAGCTGCCATGCCCGCCGGCGGCGGCACCACCACCGCCCTGACCGCGGCCGCCAGCACGCAGATGCTCGTCGGATCGGTCCCGGTGATGGTCTCCATCTCCGGGCCGTTGGACGTACGGTCGGCGCAGCCCGCATCGCTGGGCACGGCGGTCCACCTGGCCGCCGACGGCGAGGCGATCAACGGGGCGACCGTCGTGCTGGAACACAAGCTCGAGGGTTCGCGGGCCTGGACCGAAGCAGCCCGGGCGATCACCGACTCGCGTGGCCGCGCCGTGTTCGTCGTGCCCGTGGCCAGCCCGCGGACCGACTTCCGCGCCCGCTCCCTGGAGGACCCGCACTACGCCGGCGCCTCCAGCGCTGTGATCACCGTCGCCGCGCGTTGAACCTCAGGCTGTAGTCAGCGGCAGCAGTCGTGGTGCCGAGGTGAATGCCTCGTGCGAGCGCCGGACCAGTTCCGGGTCGACCTGTCCGTAGCGCGTCGTGCGCTGGCGCACCGGCCGGCCGATACCGGTGGCGATGGCCTCGATCTGCGCCGGGGTCTTGACCGAGCCGTGTTCGGAGCCGGCCATCCGGGAGATCGTCTCCTCCATCAGCGTGCCGCCGAGGTCGTTGACGCCGGCCCCGAGCATCGCGCGGGTGCCCTCGACGCCGAGCTTGACCCAGGAGGTCTGGATGTTGTCGATGCGCCCGTGCAGGAGCAGCCGGGCCATGGCGTGGACGGCCAGGTTGTCGCGTTGGGTGGGTCCGGGGCGGGCCACGCCGGCCAGATAGATCGGCGCGCTGTGGTGCACGAAGGGCAGGGGGACGAACTCGGTGAACCCGCCGGTCTCGGATTGCAGGCGGGCAAGCAGTTTCAGGTGCGCGACCCAATGGGCCGGAGTGTCGACGTGGCCGTACATCATCGTCGAGGATGACCGGATGCCCAGTGAGTGCGCGGTCGTGACGACCTCGATCCACGCCGAGGTCGGCAGCTTCCCCTTGGTCAGCACCCAACGGACCTCGTCGTCCAGGATCTCCGCCGCGGTTCCCGGAATGGTGTCCAGGCCTGCTTCCTGGGCGGCGGCGAGCCAGGCCCGGATCGACATCCCGGACCGGGTCGCGCCGTTGACGACCTCCATCGGGCTGAACGCGTGCACGTGCATGTCCGGCACGCGTTCCTTCACCGCCCGGGCGATGTCGAAGTAGGCGGTGCCGGGCAGGTCGGGATCGATGCCGCCCTGCATGCAGACCTCGGTGGCCCCGAAGGACCAGGCCTCCTGCGCGCGGTCGGCGACCTCGACCAGGGACAGCGAGTACGCGTCGGCGTCGGTACGCCGTTGGGCGAAGGCGCAGAACCGGCAGCCGGTGTAGCAGACGTTGGTGAAGTTGATGTTCCGGTTGACGATGTAGGTGACCTCGTCACCGACCACGTCGCGCCGGATCGAGTCGGCCAGTTCCAGCAGCGCGCTCAGCGCCGGGCCGTCGCAGGTCATCAGCGCGAGTGCCTGATCGTCGCTCAGGCCGGCTGGGTCGGCCTCGGCCGCGCGCAACGCCCCGCGGACGTCGGCGTCCAGGCGTTCGGGGGCGGACAGGATGCGAGCGGCCTCCTCGCGCACGGAGTCCCAGTCGCCGTAGGCGGCGTCGAAGTCCGAACGGGTCTCGGTACGCCGGCCCTCAGTGTCGATCGCGGTGTGCAGGTCGGTGCGGCCGCTGCCCGCGCCACCCCAACCCGGGTCGGGCTCCTGCCAGGGCAGGCCGGCCGCGACCGGTCCGGAGCGGGACAGACCGGTGTCCGGGTCGGTCAGCGCGCGCACGTGCGGCAGCACCCGCGGGTCGATCCACGGCTCGCCGGCGCGGACGTACTCCGGGTGCACGGTGAGCCGTTCGGCCAACCTGAACCCGGCGTCGGCGGTGGCCTTGCGCAGCACGTCGATGGCCGGCCAGGGCCGCTCGGGGTTGACGTGGTCCGGGGTCAGCGGGGAGACCCCGCCCCAGTCGTCGACCCCGGCGCCCAGCAGCGGCGCGAGGTCCTGCGGGGCCGACAGGTTCGGCGGGGCCTGCACGCGGGCCTTCGGGCCGAGTACCACCCGGGCGGTGGCGATCGCGGCCAGGTACTCCTGCACTTCCGCGTCCGGCCAGGTGCGCATCGCGGTGTCGGGCTTGGCGCGGAAGTTCTGGATGATCACTTCCTGGATGTGCCCGTAGGCCCGGGCCACCTTGCGGATCGCGAACAGCGACTCGGCCCGTTCGGTCAACGTCTCACCGATGCCGATCAGCAGGCCGGTGGTGAACGGGACGTTGTGCCGACCGGCGTCCTCCATCACCCGCAGGCGTACCGCGGGGTCCTTGTCCGGGGAGCCGAAGTGCGCGCCGCCCTTCTCGGTGAACAACCGGGTCGCAGTCGTCTCGAGCATCATGCCCATCGACGGGGCGACCGGCTTGAGCCGGGCGAGCTCCGACCAGGTCATCACGCCGGGGTTGAGGTGCGGCAGCAGGCCGGTCTCCTCCAGCACCCGGATCGCCAACGACCGGATGTAGTCCAACGTCGAGTCGTAGCCGGCTTCGTCGAGCCATTGCCGGGCCACATCCCAGCGGTCCTCGGGGCGGTCCCCGAGGGTGAACAGCGCTTCCTTGCAACCCGCGGCGGCCCCGGCCCGGCAGATCTGGAGCACCTCGTCGGCGGACAGGTAGGGGTTCAGCCCCTGGTTGCGCAGCTCACCGGGGGTCAGGGCGAACGTGCAGTAGTGGCAGCGGTCGCGGCACAGCTTGGTCACCGGCACGAAGACCTTGGGCGAGAACGTCACCACACCGGGTCGCCCGGCCGCGATCAGACCCGCGTCGCGGACCCGGGCGGCGGTGGTCATCAGGTCGGTGAGTGCCTCGCCGCGGGCCGCGAGCAACGCCCGAGCCTCGTCGACGGAGATCGTCGCGCCGTCGCGGGCCCGGCGCAGCGCACGGCGCACCTCGGCGGCGTTCGGCAGCGCCTCGTGGTGCGTCAGGGTCATACCTACTCCAACGGTCAGCGCTGATCCGGTCGGTAGGACAACAACAGGTCCACCAGATCCACTTCCCGGAAACGGCGGAACTGTCCGTTCTCGTCAGCCAGCGTATGCGCGAGCAGCAGGTCCGGACCCGGCGAGTATCCGCTGACCTCGTCCCGATCGGCCAGGTCGACGACGAACGCGTCCAGCAACCCGGCGAGCAGTTCGGCGGCCGCGGCGGCTGTGCCGGGGCGTCCCAGCGCCGCCAGCAGCGCCGTGCGACTGTCGGCCCGCCGCTGCTCCCCCGCGCAGATGATCGCGACGCCGCTGACGATCGGCGTCACCCCGATGACCGGCACCGCGGCGGCCTTGATCGCGTCGCGGATGCCCGGCACGGCCAGAATCGGTCCGATGCTGGCCACCGGGTTGCTCGGCCCGATGATGATCCGGTCCGCCGCCGCGATCGCCTCGAGGACCCCGGGTGCCGGGGTCGCGTGCTCCGCACCGCGGAACTCCACCGCACGCACCGGGTCCGTGGCGCCGCGGGCGATGTAGAACTCCTGGTAGTGGACGGTGCCCGTGTCGGTGCGGACGTGCGTCTCGACCTCGTCGTCGGTCATCGGCAGCAACCGGGCCCGCAGGCCCAGTCGCGCGGCCAGGTCCGCGGTCACCTCGGACAGCCGACGCCCGGCCCGCAGCGCACCGGTCCGGTACAGATGGGTGGCCAGGTCGGTGTCGCCGAGGTTGAACCAGGCGGCCCCGCCGAGCTCGCCGAGCGCGGCCATGCATCGCCACGTCTCGTCGCGCAGGCCCCAGCCCCGCTCGGGATCCTGACGGCCCGTCAGGGCGTAGAGCACGGTGTCCAGGTCCGGGCAGACCCGCAGGCCGTGGATCCACAGGTCGTCGCCGGTGTTGCCGATGATCGTGACCTCGGCCGGGTCGACACGGTCCAGCAGCGCCCGCCACAGTCGGGCGGCACCGATCCCGCCGCCGAGGCCGACGATGCGCATTGCCCGCTCCTCGGTGTCGGTCTCCCGGACGGCCCGCGTATGAGAGTGCGCCGTCCGCGTATGAGAGTGCGCCGTACGATCATCGATGATCGGCGAGCGGCACCGGTTCGGCGTC
The DNA here is from genome assembly GCA_036269075.1 of Sporichthyaceae bacterium. Lineage (NCBI taxonomy): Bacteria > Bacillati > Actinomycetota > Actinomycetes > Sporichthyales > Sporichthyaceae > Sporichthyaceae bacterium. Next base: position 65,479 of record DATASX010000123.1, on the reverse strand, counting down.
ACGCCAGGGGCCGGCCCCAGGTGTCGGCGAAGTACAGCTCGTCGAAGCCGGGCCTCGGCCGGGTGGGGCCGGGTGCCCTGCCCTGCGCCGCGTAACCGACCAGTTGGACCTGGGTCGGGGTGCAACTGGCGGGCATGTCGAGCAGCTTGCGGATCTCCTCGCGGCGGCCGGTGATCAGGCCGGTCCCCAGGCCCGCATCGACGGCGGCCAGCAGCGCCGAGCCGACGGCCAGGCCGCACTCGAACGAGGTCAGCCACTCGGTGAACGCGCTGTTGGTGTCGGGATGGATGACCAGGTCCTCGGGCGCCAGGCCGCTGTCGGCGAAGTCTGCCTCCCAGCCCTCGCTCGGCGGGCGGGCGTCGAGCAGAGCGCGCACCTTCTCCCGGTTGTGGTTCCAGCCGGACATGTCCTGCACCCAGACGATCGCCACCGGGGCCGCCGCGGCCTGCGGCTGGTGGTACAGCGCGTCGATCAGCGCGTCGCGGATCACGTCCGGGGTCTCGCCCTTGGTGACGACGACGGCCTTGCGGACCAGTTGCGCGTTGCCGTGCTGACTCTGTTGCGCGGCCGCCTCGAGGATCGCCCGGATCTTGGCCTTCTCGACCGGGCGATCCGGCTCGAATCTGCGCACGGTGCGCCGGCTGCCGACAGCTGCCTTGAACTCCATCGTCAGTTCCTTCCGTGGCGTCCCGGCTTGCCCTCATTAACGCACCCGGGCCGCGTGTGCGCACCACCCCGTCCGACGTGCGGAGCTCATGGGGGGAACCTGGGCATTCGGGACGCATAGGGACGAGGGCCGGCCAAACCTGTCCGGCTGCCAAAAATTGGTCACCGATCGGGCCAATCCCGTACCGGCGCGAATCCCGACATCGAGCACTTTCCGAATCGGCGACAAATGCGCATCCGTTGCCTTCGCGCACCGGGCGCAATCAGGCCTCAAAGAGGGTTCGGCTCTTGGCCAAAGTCGCGGGCGCCTCACCGAAAGCGTCCACAAGTCTGGGCTTCTCGACGATCACGTCTGGTCTCGAGGCGGCGGGGGGATGACAACGGCCGTCGCGCCTGATTTGTCGCAACAAGAGGGGAAACCGATGAATAGAACTGGTCGAGCACTCGCAGCAGCATTCGTGCCGATGGTGTCGATCGCAGTGGTGATGATCCCGGGGGTGGCGCAGGCCGCGCGCAGCAGCGACGACACCCGGGTCACCGGATTCGGGCAGCTCACCACCGGGACCACGCCGAACACGACCACGGCCCAGCTGAGCATCCGCGACGTCGAGGGCGGGCTGTACCACGCAGCCGGCCAGGTGCAGCTTTCGGACGGCACCCAGCAGGCCGTCGGGCGAGCGTATTGCGTCACAGGGTCGGCTGCCAACAGTGGTTACGACGTGGCCGCGATCGGGCTGCACATCCTCCGGTCGACGTTCACCTCGGGCCCGGCGCAGAACGAGGATGTGGTGCTCTACGTGACCCAGCCGACGGGGACCACGATCGGGTCGGTCGGTTTCGACAACGGACCGGCCTGCCCGCGCGACAACTTCACGTTGCCCGCCTCGGTCACCCTGACGTCGTTGTCCAGCGGCCACATCTCGGTGGACATCCCCGCCAATCTGACCTGCACGCGGGGCGACGGGAGCAGCACCAGCCAGGACTGCAACACCGACGACAACTGGAACAACGGCAACGGTTCCTACAACAACGGCGCCTACAACGGGCCGAACGACAACGGGGCCTCCAACAACGGGGCCTCCAGCAACGGGGCCTTCAACAACGGTGCGGACCCCAACGGTGCGGACCCCAACAGCGACCTCACCGCCCAGGCGAACGGTCCCCGCCGCCGCTGACCGCACGCGTCAGCTTCCGCTGAACTGGTCCGTCGGGTCGTTGCAAGCCAGCGGCGACCCGTCGGACGTCAGCGGGCCGTGCGGTCGCCCGGCGCCAGCAGTTCGTCGAGCACCCCCAGCAGATCGCCGGGGACCAACGGTTTGGTCAGCCGCGCGGCCGGTTCGGGCACGCCCCGGGTGTCCGGCAGCCGCCCGGACAGCACGCACACCGGCACGCCGGACAACTTCGGGTCGGCGGCCACCGCGGCCAGCACGGCCTCGCCGGGCAGGTCCGGCAGGTCCAGGTCGAGCAGCAGCAGGTCGGGCGGGTCGGCGCGTAACGCGTCCAACGCCTCGCCACCGCCGCCGCAGGTGCACAGCCGGATCCCGGGTCGCGCCCGCAGCACCTCGGCGACCAGTTCGCGGTGCGCCGGGTCGTCCTCCACGTAGAGCACCGAACCAGTGGCAAGCACACGCCTGCGGCCGCTCGGAGCAGGCTTTACCGCGACAGTCGCGTCCAACGGGCCGTTCCAGGCGTCCAGGTCGATCTCGACCACGGTGCCCACGCCCGGCTCGGAGTGCAGCGCCAGTTGCCCGCCCATCGCGGCGACCAGGCGTTCGGTCACCACCAGCCCGAGGCCGGCGCCGGGTTCGCCGTGCAGTTCCGCGTCGAGCCGGTCGAACGGGGTGAACAGTCGGTGCTGCAGTTCCGGAGCGATGCCGAGGCCGGTGTCGCGCACGGTGATCCGCGCCCGGTTCGGCGCTGCCGGCGCGGGCCCGCACGAGATGTGCAGTTCACCGGCCGGCCGGTTGTACTTGATCGCGTTGGACACCACGTTCAGCAACGCCTGTTCCAGCCGACGGGGGTCGGCCAGCACCGCGACGGTCTGGTCGGCTCCGGACAGGTCGACGCTCAGTCCGCGCCGGTCGGCCAACGGTTCCAGCAACTCGCACGTCGCGTGCACGACCGGCGCCACCCGCACCGGGCAGCGATCGATGGACACCACCCCGGCCTCGATCTTCGCCAGGTCCAGCACGTCGTCGAGGATCGCGATGATGTGCCGGGCCGCGCGGCCGATGTGGCCCAGCGCGGTGGTGCGCCGTTCCCCGGACAGGTCCAGGGTGTCGAGCAGTTCGGTGAACCCGACGATCGCCGACAGCGGGGTGCGCAACTCGTGGCTCATCGTCGACAGGAACTCTGACTTCGCGCGGCTCGCGGTCTCCGCCGAGCCCCGCGCGACCTCGGCCGCGTGCCGGGCCTGGCGCTCGGCCTCCGCGACCTTACGGGCCGTCAGATCCACGACGTTGGTGCTGATGTGCAAAGGGATCCCGTCGCGGCCGCGGACCACCGAGGCGACCATCTCGACCCAGACCGCGCGGCCGTCGCAGCGCAGGTAGCGCTTCTCCTGGTGGCCGCTGGCCACCTCACCGGCGGCCATCGCAGCCCAGGAGGTGACGCTGCGGGCGATGTCGTCGGGGTGGGTGATCTCGGCGAAGTGCCGGCCGACCAGGTCGGTCTCGGGGCGGGCGAGCAGGCCGCAGAAGGCCCGGTTGACCCGGGTGAACCGGCCGTGCAGGTCCAGCAGCGCCATGCCGACGGCGCTGTCGGCGAAGATCCGCCGGAACTGCTCCTCGCTGGCGGCCAGCGCGCCCCACACTCGGTTGTGCGAGATCGCCACGGCGGCCAGGTCGCGGTACCGGTCGACCAGCCGGGACTCCCGTCGGGTCGGGGTGTGCGGATTCTCGTGGTAGACCGCGAACGTGCCGAGCACCTCGCCGTCGCTGCCGAGGATCGGGCTGGACCAGCAGGCGCGCAGGTTGTGCTCGGCGGCCAGGTCGCGGTACTCGGCCCAGCGCGGGTCGGTGGGGATGTCGAAGACGACGACCTGGCGGCCCAGATGCGCGGCGGTGCCGCAGGATCCGGCCCGCGGCCCGACGGCCAGCCCGTCGATCGCGGTGTTGTAGGCGGCCGGCAGGCTCGGAGCCGCGCCGTGCCGCATCCGGTGCGCGCGCGGGTCGTAGAGCAACACCGAGCACCGGGTGCCGGGCATGTGGCTCTCCAGCGCGAGCGTGACGGCGGTCAGCACGTCGGGCAGGTCGGCGCCGGCCGCGAGCATCTGGAGGATGTCGGTCTGCTGCGAGAGCAGCGCCAGGCTCTGCCCGTGGTCCACCCCGGTGCGGGCCGGGTCGAGTTCGTCGGGCGGACGGGCCCAGGCCAGGATGTCCGGCCCGCCGACCGGCATCTCGACCTCGGCGCTCATCGCCGCACCATGAATTGCCGGCGCGAGTCTGAGGTGGCGTGCACCGTGACATTGACTCGCTCGCTGCGCTCACTCATGGAACTGCCCGCGCTCTCACGGCTCGAAGCGGTATCCGACGCCGCGGACGGTCCGCAGCCAGGTCGGCCGGCCCGGGTCGGCCTCCAACTTGTGCCGCAGTCGGTGCACGTGCTGGGTGACGGTGGCGTCGTCCTGCCACTGGGTCGCCGAACCCCACACCCGTTCCAGCAACTGTGCGCGGGTGAAGACCCGACGGGGCGAGCGGGCCAGGAACACCAGCAGGTCGAACTCCTTGGCGGTCAGCTCGACCGCGGCACCGCGCACCCGGACGTCGCGGGTGGTCTCGTCGATCTCCAGCGTGCCGAACGTGAGCCGCTCGTTGGTCGACTCGGGCAACGCCCGCCGCAGCACGCTGCGGACGCGGGCGGCCAACTCCCCCGGCGAGAACGGCTTGACCAGGTAGTCGTCGGCGCCGAGATCGAGGCCAACGATGCGGTCGGTCTCGCCGCCCCGGCCGGTGACCACGATGACCGGGATCGCGCTGGTGCGCCGCAGGCGGGCCAGTACGTCGAGGCCGTCGACGCGGGGCAGCGACAGGTCGAGCACGACGAGGTCCGGCGGGTCGGCCTCGACGGCGTTCAGCGCGGTGGCGCCGTCCGCGGCCCCGCGAACCGTGAAGCCCTCGGCCTCCAGCTGCCAGGACACCAGCGTGCGGATCTGCTCGTCGTCGTCCACCACCAGCACGCGGTGCTGGGCCAGCCGGGATGGGATGCCTGCCGCCACCGGCTCAGCGTAAGGCTCGGCCCACCGCGGCGGCAGTCGCCGCTTCGCCGGCCGCGTTCGGGTGCACCGGCGCGGCCTGCGCCAACGGCAGCAGCGGCTCGATCCAGCGGGTCCCCGGCAGCCGGCACATGTCGTGGCCGAGGCTCGGGGTGTACGTGTCGACGTACACCGAGCGGGTCGCCTTCGCCGCGGCCGCGAGCATCCCGTTCAACGAGCGCTCGACGCCGTCGAGGAAGTCCATGTCGCCCGGGGTGAACGGGACCAGGCCGAGCAGACAGCCGGCCCGGCCGACCGTGTCGCGCGGCAGTAGCGACGGGTAGCCGACGACCAGGACCTTCGCGTGCGGCGCGAGGTGGTGAATGTCAGCCAGCGCGGCCTGCACGATCGCGGCGTCCGCCTTGATGTCGGCGGCGAACCGGGCCGCGTACGCGTCGCGGCAGGGCGCCGGCGACCCGAGGAGCACCAGCGGCGCCCGGCTCGCGCACCCGGCGACGACCGACCCGAACAGGCCGTGGTCGTTGCCGCCGATGCCCACGGTCACCAGACGCGTGGCCGAGCTCAGCGCCGCGACCTGGGCCGGGATGTCCGCGCCGCCGGAAGCGGTCAGGTCCGCGGTCGTGGCGCCGGCGCAGGACACGTCGGTCAGCCGGAGGCCGCGTTGCGCGGCCAACAGGTGCGGGTAGTTGCCGCCGGACCGGGCGCACTCCGCGGGGCCCGACGCACGGGGCGGGACCAGTGGCGCGGCGGTGTAGGAGTCGCCGAGTGAGACGTAGCGCGCCCCGCCGTCCGCGACGGCGGGCTCGACTGCACCCGGGCCGAGGACCGCGCTCGCGCACACCACGGCGGCCGTCGCGATCCGCCCGAACATGTCTCGACAGTAACCGGCGATCCGGACCCGCGGAGCCGGGTCATAAGTTTCGGCGTATGACGGATCAGGCTCAGATCAGGTCCCGGATGCAGGCCACCTGGGCGGGCGGCCACTACGCCGTGGTCGCCACGATGTTCACGATTGTCGGCGAGCAGTTGTGCGAGGCGCTCGACCTGCGCGCCGGGCAGGACGTGCTCGACGTCGCGACCGGCAGCGGCAACACCGCGATCGCGGCGGCGCGGCGGTTCACCAACGTGACCGGCGTCGACTTCGTCCCGGCGCTGCTCGACCGCGGCCGGGAGCGGGCCGCGGTGGAGGGGCTGAGGATCGACTTCCGGGAGGGCGACGCCGAGGCGCTGCCGTTGCCGGACGCCTCCTACGACGTCGTGCTGTCGACCTTCGGGGTGATGTTCGCGCCGGACCATGCCGAGGCCGCGACCGAACTGCGCCGGGTGCTGCGTCCCGGTGGCTGTATCGGGCTGGCGAACTGGGTTCCCGAGGGCACCGTCGGCGAGATGTTCCGCACGGTCAGCAAGCATGTGCCGCCACCGCCCGGCCTGACCCCGCCGACGACGTGGGGCACCGAGGAGCACCTGCGCGAGCTCTTCCCCGGCGCGCGACTGTCGATCACCCGCCGTACCGTCCGGGTGGTCATGCCCTCGGTGGAGTTCTGGCTGGAGTTCTTCCGGCGCTGGTTCGGGCCCACCGTCAAGGCGTTCGAGGCGTTCGAGGCGGTCGGCCCGGACGGCGCGGCCGCGTTGGCGGCCGAGCTGCGGGCGTTCGGGGAGCGGAACAACATCTCCGGCGACGCCACCATGGTGCTGCCGCAGGATTACCTCGAGGTGGTAATCCACCCCTGACGGGTCGTCAGATCCGTTGGAGGACCGAGACGGCGTAGCCGCCGTCCGGACGGAACGGCGCGGCGTCCCAGGTGCTGTGACGGTGCGTCAGTTCCAGTCCGGCCGCCGCGCACCAGGCGTCGTAGTCGGACAGGTCCACCGGGACGGCCGCCGGCGGCAGGTGTGCGGTGTCCAACCCGAACCCGGTGACGAGCAGGCCGCCGGGGCGCAGGTGGGCCGCCAAGCAGGCGATCATCCGCGGTGTGCCGGCCCGGTCCACCAACGGCACCACATTTCCCGCCGCGACCGCCAGGTCGAACGGCTCACCGATGCCGAGCGCCGGCAGGTCCAGGCCGGCCAGGTCGGCGAGCACCCAGCGCACCCCCGGAACTCCCCGCGCCACCTCGAGCATGCTCGCGTCGACGTCGACCCCGACGCAGTCGTGCCCCAGCTCGGCCAACCGGCCCGCGACCCGGCCCGTGCCGCAGCCGGCGTCCAGCACCCGGGATCCCGGCTCGAGCAGCGCGTCGCAGAACCGCGCCTCCCCGTGCATGTCCACCCCGGTCGCAGCGATCCGAGCCAGTCGGGCGGCGTAGTCGGCGCCCGGCCCGGAGGAGGACTGCGCCACGGTCAGTCGGCGGTCAGCGCCATCGCGGCGCCGACGACGGTGTTCCAGGTACGGACCTGCCACGACTCGACCAGCCCGTGGCGGATGTAGGGGTCGGCCGCCACGAACTCGGGAACGGCGTCGGCGGCGTCCTCCCGCCACACGAACAGCGCCTTGTCGAACGGGTCGGGCACGGCACCGGCCAGGAGCAGTTCGCCGCGCTGTGCGCAGTCCTCGAGCAGGGCCAGGTGCTCGGCGCGGAACTCGGGGCGGCGCTGGAGGTAGTCCTCGGACAGGCGGTACTCGAGCAGCAGGTGCGTCATGACTTCCCTTCGCCGTGCGGCCCGTGGCGGCGCCAGGATACTGTGCCCATCGCCCCATGAACGCGCTCGAACTACTGCTCCCCGGCCTGCTGGCCGGCCCCGACGACCCCGCCGCCGTCCGGGTCGGGTCCGATGCCGTGTCCCGGGAGGCGCTGCTGGCCGCGGCTGCGGTCTGCGCCGACCGGATCGCCGGGGCGAGCACCGTGGCGATCGAGGCCCGGCCGGAACTGGCGACGGTCATCGGTGTCCTCGGCGGACTTGCCGCCGGGGTGCGGGTGGTGCCGATCGCGCCCGACGCCGGGCCGCTGGAGCGCGATCACGTGCTGGCCGACAGCGCCGCCGAGGTCATCCTCGGGCGCCCGGACTGGGCCGGGTCGCTGCGCTGCGTCGACCTCCCCACCGTGGGCGGATCGACCGCAGCGACGTTGCCGACGGGTGGCGCCGCCCGGCTGGTCATGTACACCAGCGGCACGACGGGGCCGCCCAAGGGCGTGGTGCTCTCACCGGAGGCGCTCGCCGCCGACCTCGATGCGCTGGCCGCGGCCTGGGACTGGACCGCCGAGGACACGTTGGTCCACGGGCTGCCGCTGTTCCACGTCCACGGCCTGGTCCTCGGCCTGCTCGGCGCGCTGCGGCAGGGCAGCCGCTTCGTGCACACCGTCCGGCCCACGCCGGCGGCCTACGCGGCAGCCGGCGGCAGTCTCTACTTCGGTGTGCCCACCGTGTGGTCCCGGGTGGTCGCCGACCCCGCGGCCGCGGCCGCGCTGCGGGGCGCCCGGCTGCTGGTCTCCGGCAGCGCGGGCCTGCCGGCCGCCCTGTCCGATGAGCTGATGCACCACTGCGGGCAGCGCCCGGTCGAGCGCTACGGGATGACCGAGACCCTGATCACCGTCAGCTCCCGGGCCGCCGGCGAGCGCCGGGCCGGCGAGGTCGGCGTGCCGCTGCCCGGCGTGACGACCCGGGTCGTCGCCGACGACGGGACCGAACTGCCCGCCGACGGCCAGAACCCGGGCGAACTGCAGGTCCGCACCCCGACGATGTTCGACGGCTACCTCGGCCGGCCCGAAGCCACCGCGGCGTGCTGGACGGCCGACGGCTGGTTCCGGACCGGCGACGTCGCCACCGTCGGCCCGGACGGGTGGCACCGGATCCTCGGCCGGGCAAGCGTCGACCTGATCAAGTCCGGCGGCTACCGGATCGGGGCCGGTGAGATCGAGGCGGCGCTGCTCACCCACCCGGGCGTCGGCGAGGCCGCCGTGGTCGGCGAACCCGACCCGGAACTGGGGCAGCGGATCGTGGCCTACGTGGTCGCGCACGGCGTCGACGCGGCGGCGCTGGAGTCACACGTCGCACAAGCCCTGTCGGTGCACAAACGCCCACGCCGCATCGTGTTCGTGGCCGAACTGCCTCGCAACGCTCTTGGCAAGGTGCAGAAGACCCGCCTGGGCAGCTAGTGGTCTACGCCGTTCGACGGACAGCGTCCGCCACGGGACGGACCATGGGACTGCACGAACGCCACGGCGCCAGGAGGCGGCCATCAGCTTCACCCAACCGTTGACCGTTCCCCCGCCCCCGACCGCCGGTCCCGGCGGCGGGGTGGTCGTGCGTTCGGTACGCCGGACGTTCGCCTCGGTGGTCGCCGTCGACGAGGTGTCGTTCGAGGCCCCGCCCGGCACCGTCACCGCGCTGGTCGGGGCCAACGGGTCGGGCAAGACCACGATCCTGCTGATGCTCGCCACGTTGCTGCGCCCGGACGCCGGGCAGTTGCTGGTGGCCGGCCACGACCCGGTGCGCTCCCCACGGGAGGTACGCCGGCTGCTCGGCTGGATGCCCGACAACTTCGGCACCTACGACAACCTGAGCGCCCGTGAGGTTCTGCGCTTCGTCGGCGCGGCCTACCGGATGCCCCGGGCCGCGGCGCGTGCCCGCGCCGCGGAACTGCTCGAACTGGTGCGGCTGACGGAGTTCGCCGACCGCCCGGTGCACGTGCTGTCCCGCGGGCAGAAGCAGCGGTTGGGCCTGGCTCGGGCCATCGTGCACTCCCCCGCGGTGCTGCTGCTCGACGAGCCTGCCTCCGGCCTCGACCCCGGGTCGCGCGTCGAACTGCGTGGCCTGGTGCGCGCGATGGCCGCGGCCGGCACCGCGGTCCTGATCTCCAGCCACATCCTGGCCGAGCTCGAGGAGATGGCCGACCGGGTGGTGTTCGTGGCCGGCGGACGGACGGTCGCCGAACAGTCCCTGCGCGACCTGAGGGTCACCGACGAGCCGGCCCCGTGGCGGATCCGCGCGTTGGCGACCGATCACTTGCTGGGTGCGTTGACCCACTACGGCGTGCCGTTCACGGTCGAACCGGCCGGCGTGCAGGTCGTGCTGCGTGGCGACCAGGATGCCGCTGCTCTCTTGGCTGCGCTCATGCGCGACGGCGTCGCAGTTTCCGCGATCGGACCGGTCGGCAGCGCCTTGGAGTCCGCCTACCTGGCGATCACGGAGCAGGACCGATGACCACGTTCGCGCCCACCCCGGCACTCCGGGTCCAGCGCGGCAACTGGCGCGGCGTGCACACCGTGGCCGCCCAGGAGTTCCGGCTGCGCCTGCGGACCGGCCGGTGGCAGCTGCTGCTGGTGCTCTGGGTCGCCGCGCTGGCCGGCCTGACCTGGCTGCTGTGGCGCGCCGCGAACTCGGTGCCACAACTGCACCAGCGCGGGGTGCCGATCTTCGGCGGCCTGATGATCGTGCTGCTCTCGCTGTCGTTGCTGGTCGTGCCCGCGTTGGCCGGGCAGTCGGTGAACGGCGACCGGGAGCGTGGCGTGCTGGCCACCCTGCAGGTCACGCTGCTGACGCCCACCGAGATCGCGCTGGGCAAGTTGCTGGCCGCCTGGGGCGTGTCGATGGTGTTCCTGCTGCTGTCGGTCCCCATGGCCGTCGCCACGCTGTTCGCCGGCGGTGTGGGCGTCGGGCGGTTGGTCGTCACGCTGCTGGTGCTGGCGGTGCTGCTCGGGGTGGTCGCGGCGATCTCGCAGTGCTGGTCGGCGTTGGTCAGCCGCACCGGCCTGTCCGGCGTCCTGTCCTACCTGAGCGTGTTCGCGCTGACGGTCGGCACGCTGATCGTCTTCGGGGTGGCCCTGCCGGCGACCCGGGGCAGCCACACGGTGACCGAGCAGGTCCCTGACCAGTCGGCCATCGAGTACCAGTTGAGCGGCGGGCACCTCAATCTCGGGCACCTCCCCACCCGCAGCCAGACCCAGACCCGCGATGAGATCCGGCCGGAGAAGGTCTGGTGGCTGCTGGCCCCGAACCCGTACGTGATCCTGGCCGACGCGGCGCCGGAGAAGCACAAGGGCCTGAACCTCGACTCGGTCACCGTCGAGGACAACGGTTCCTCGCAGATCGGCGGGTCGTTCGACCCGTTGGCCAGTGTGGCCGCGGCGGTCCGCGGAGCGCGGGATCCGGGTTCGACCAACGCCACCGGCGACCCGAACGCCGCGGCCCCGGTGTGGCCGTGGGGCCTGGGGTTCGACGTCCTGCTGGCGATCGGCGCGACGGTGATCACGATCCGCAGGCTGCGCACTCCGGCCAAACGGTTGCCGCGCGGGGTGCGGGTGGCTTGAGGCTCAGGCCTGACCGGGCGAGAAGTTCGGCGGTGCCGGTGGCATTCCGGCCGGTATCAGTCGCGCTTCCTCGGCAGCGTCGGCGGCCAGCGCGGCCGTTGCCCGCCGCTGGATCAGCACCATCCCGATGATGGTGATCACGATCGGCCCGAGCAGGCCGAGGGCGCCGCGGACCAAGGCGTTCCCGGAGCCCGAGTGCGCCATCGCGGCCGCGAGCAACGGCCCGGAGTCGTAGAGCCCGTGCATCGTGACAGCCAGCGCCAACGCCCGCCACGGATTCGCACCCGCATCGCCGAACCGGCGACAGGCCACCGCGTAGCCCACCAGGCCGGCCCAGATCGCATGGTCCGGGACGGCGAGCACCGCCCGGATCGTGAACGTCCCGATGTAGGCCCCGGACGTCGGGGCGTTGGCCAGGTAGAGCACGTTCTCCACGGTCGCGAAGCCCAACCCGATCCAGCCCGCGTAGACGATGCCGTCAAAGCGCTCGTCGAACTCCGGGTTCCATCGGAACGACCACAGGCACAGGGCCTTGCCGGACTCCTCGACCAACGCGGCGACGCAGAAGGCCGTGATCAGCGCACCGAACGCGGTGACCTGGGACGGCGCGAACAGGCTGAACACACCCTCGATCACGACGATCGGCGCGGTGGAGACGACCCCGGCCAGCGCGGCGCGGCCGAGCACCGCCTTCGACTCCGGGCGGACCCGGTCCTTGCGCCGCAGGTAGGCCATCCATGCCGCGCCCGGGATCACCCCACCGAGAGCGGCCGGCCGTCGGTCGATCGTGACGAGCAGGGACACCGCGACGGCGACCGCCACCGCGATCAGCGCGATCGTGCGCACGCGAGGGCCGAACAGCGGGGCCAGCGCTCGTTCCCGGCCGCGCAGGCGGCGGTAGTGCTGCACCGAGCGCGCCGGCGACTTCAGCGCCTCCCCGGACCTTGCGTAGTTCGCCCAGGGCGAGCGGGCGACCTCGGCCTTGTCGCTGTCGATGTACCAGAACGGCGCACCGCTGGCGTCGGCGTCGCCGCGGGACGCGAGATACCGGTCGAACTTGGCGGGGACGGAATCGGCGTGAGCGAACCAGTGCGCGGAGAAGTCGGCCTCGTCGGCGTCGGTGAGCACGACCGCGGCGTGCGGCAGGTAATCGCCCTCCCCACCGGGATACAGGCCCGAGCAGACGGCGGGCCGGTCCTCGGCGTCGGCCCGGCGCCGCAGCAGCACCAGGTCGCCGCCGTAGACGCGGCGCGCGGCGGCCTTCCGACCGTAGTAGACGAAAACCGCCATGGGCTCAATTCCTACCGTAGGGCTCATTCTCGGATGAACTGAGGCGTGGTGGCGAAGAACGCCACCGCCGCCGCGGCGGCCACGTTGAGCGAGTCGACCCCGGTTGCCATCGGGATCCGGACCCGGACGTCGGTCGCGGCCAGCGTGCTCGCCCGCAGGCCGTCGCCCTCGGTGCCCAGCACCCAAGCCAGGCGCGGCGGGGCCGCGGCGGCGAACTCGGTCAGGTCGAGCGCGCCGGGGTCCGGGGTGAGCGCGGCGGTGACGAAGTCCGCCGCGTGCAACGCGTCCAGATCGGCCGGCCAGGCGACCAGTCGCGACCACGGCAACTGGAACACCGTGCCCATCGAGGTTCTGACGGCCCGCCGGTAGAGCGGGTCGGCGCAGGACGGGGTGACCAGGGCGGCGTCGAGGCCGAACGCCGCGGCCGCGCGGAAGGTTGCGCCGACGTTGGTGTGGTCCACGATGTCCTCGAGCACGACGACCCGGCGGGCCGTGCGCAGCAGGTCGGCCGGGTCGGGCAACGGCCGCCGGTTCATCGCGGCCAGCAGGCCACGGTGAACCTGATACCCCGTCAGTTCCTCGAGCACCCCGGGCGGGGCGACGTAGACCGGGGCGCCGAGCGCGGTCACCTCGGCCACGAGAGCGGTGGCCGGCTCCACCCGGTTGGGGGCCAGTAGCAGCGACCGCGGGGCGTAGCCGGCGCGCAACGCCCGACGTAGGGTCACCGCGCCCTCGGCGATGAACACCCCGGCGGCAGGTTCGCGGCGTACCCGGTGTCCGACGTCGGTCAGCCGGGCGTAGTCGGCCAGCCTGGGGTCGGCCGGGTCGAGGACCGGCAGGGTCTCCACGCCTACCCGACGGCTACGACGGCCCCGATGACGATCACCGCCGGCGGCCGGACCCCGGCCTCGTGGACCGCGGCGGCGATGCCGGACAACGGCGCCCGCACAATCCGTTGCGCGTCGGTGCTGCCGTTCTGGACAGCGGCGGCCGGTGTCGCCGGATCACGGCCGTGCTCGATCAGCGCGGCCGCGATGGCGCCGAGTTTGTCCACGGCCATCAGCAGCACCAGGGTCCCCGGCAGTCGGGCCAGCGCCTGCCAGTCGGTGAGGGAGTTCGGGTCGTCCGGGCCGATGTGCCCGGAGGCGACGGTGAACTCGTGGGCCACCCCGCGGTGGGTGACCGGTATCCCGGCCAACGCCGGCACGGAGATCGCGCTGGTGACCCCGGGGACCACCGAGCAGGGAATCCCTGCCGCCGTCAGGGCCAGCAGTTCCTCGTGACCGCGCCCGAACACGTACGGGTCGCCGCCCTTGAGCCGGACCACGAACTTCCCGGCCCGGGCCCGGTCGATCAGCACCTCGTTGATCGCCTGCTGTGCCATGAACCGGCCGTACGGGATCTTCGCGGCGTCGATCACCTCGACGTTCGGGCTCAGTTCCGACAGCAGCGAGGACGGGCCGAGTCGGTCGGTGACCACGACGTCGGCCTGTGCGAGCAGTTGCCGACCGCGGACGGTGATCAGGTCCGGGTCGCCCGGGCCGCCGCCGACCAGGGCGACCCCGGCCGGTTTGTCGTCGGGCGCGTCCAGGACGACGGCGCCCTCCCGCAGGCCGGCGAGCAGCGCGTCGCGGACCGCCGCGGCCCGGCGGGGCCGACGACCGGCCAGCACCGCGACCGTGAGCCCGTCGTGCCGGCCCGAAGCCGCCGTCCACGCGGTCGCGTCGGAGGCGTCGTCGGCCCGGACGCAGAAGATCCGGGCGGACTCGGCGTCGGCGGCCACGGCGGCGTTGACCTCCGGGTCGGCCGTCAGCGCCAGCGCGTACCAGGCCCCGTCGAGATCTGACGGCGCGTAAGGTCGGCGCTCCCACCGGAGCCGACCGTGGTCGTGCAGGGCCTCGATGGCCGGCCGCACGTCCGGCGAGACCAGTAGGACGTCGGCATGGGCGTCCAGGAGGTTGGGCAGTCGGCGTTGCGCCACCTGCCCGCCGCCGACGACCAGCACCCGCCGCCCGGCCAGCCGCAACCCGACCGGATAAGACTCCGGCTCAGCGTTCAACCCGCACTCCCGCGTCCCCATACCCATCTTCTGCGTGTGTCCGCGCCCTTCCCCGGGCGTCGAAGGGCGCGGACGCACGCAGAAGATGCCGATGAGGTCGGGCGGCGTGTCGGCAGGTCATGCTTTCTCCGTGACGCCGGCCGCGTCGAAGGTCGCGACCTCGGCCAACGCGCGGACGGCGGACTGCACCAGGGGCAGGGCCAGCAGCGCGCCGGTGCCCTCGCCCAACCGCAGGTCCAGCGACACCAACGGACGCAGCCCGAGGTGATCGAGCGCGAACGCGTGCCCGGGCTCAGCCGACCGGTGGCCGGCCACCCACGCGACGCGCGCTTCCGGGCACAAGGCGGAGGCGACCAGCGCCGCCGACCCCGCGATCACGCCGTCCAGGATCACCGGGGTCCGCAGCGCGGCGGCAGCGAGCAGGAAGCCGACCAGGGCAGCGTGCTCGAGCCCGCCGACCGCAGCCAGCACCCCCACCGGGTCGGTCGGGTCCGGCCGGTGCAGCTCCAGCGCGGCCGTGACCACCTCGACCTTGTGACGGTGCATCAGATCGTCGATACCGGTGCCGCGTCCGGTGACCGCCGCCGGATCGGACCCGGTGAACGCGGCGATCAGGACGGCCGACGCGGTCGTGTTCGCGATGCCCATGTCGCCGGTGAGCAGGCAGCGGTTCCCGGCCGCGACCAGGTCGCGGGCGGTCTCGATGCCGACCTCGATCGCGGCGACCGCTTCCTCGCGGGTCATCGCCGCGGTCACCGACAGGTCGGCGGTGCCGCGACGCACCTTCCGGGGCAGCAACCCCGGGCGGACCTCCAGGTCGGCCGCCACCCCGACGTCGATCACCTGGACCTCGGTGCCGATCTGGCGTGCGAACGCGTTGACCACGGCGCCGCCGGCCAGGAAGTTGCCCACCATCTGGGCGGTGACTTCCTGGGGCCAGGGAGTCACCCCCTGGGCGTGCACGCCGTGGTCACCGGCGAACACCGCCACCGCGGCGGGCTCCGGCAGCGGCGGCGGGCAGGTCCCCGCCAGGCCCGCCAGTTGGACGGACAGGTCCTCCAGCACGCCGAGCGACCCGCGCGGCTTGGTCATCCGGTCCTGCCGCACGCGGGCCTCGGCAGCGGCGGCCTCGTCGGCCGGGCCGATCGTGGCCAGCGTCTCGCTCAGCAGGTCCATCGGCGCCTCCCCCGGTGCTCCACGGAATCCGTACTCCTCCCAGTGCACCGCCCAGGCCAACGGCCGACGCCGCGCCCACCCCGCCGCGGCCAGTTCCGGCTCCGTGCCGAACTCCGCCACGTGCCCCACGCACAGGTAGGCGATGACCTCCAGATGCTCGGGCAGGTCCAGGGCCCGCGGCAGCGCGTCGCTGGCGAAGAAGCTGACCCAGCCGACGCCGAGACCCTCGGCGCGCGCGGCCAGCCAGAGGTTCTGGATCGCCGCGGCGACCGAGTGCGCGGCGGTGGCGGGCAGGGTGTGCCGGCCCAGGGTGTGCCGACCGCCGCGGGTCGGGTCACAGGTGACGACGATCCCGACCGGCGCCGCCTCGATCGCCTCGATCCGCAACGGGGCGAACGCTTTCGCCCGCGCGCCGGGCAGCGAGGCGGCGTAGTTCGCCCGGGCCTCGGCGGCCAGCACGGCCAGCCGTGCCCGGGTCTGCGCAGAGCGGATCACCAGGAAGTCCCACGGCTGGCTGAAGCCGACACTGGGCGCCTGGTGCGCGGCGGCCAGCACCCGGTACAGCACCTCGTCGGAGGGCGGGTCGGGCAGGAATCCGTTGCGCACGTCGCGGCGCGCCGCGAGCACCCGGTAGAGGGCAGCGTCGTCGCCCGGCTCCAGTCCGCTCATCGATGATCTCCGGCGAATGCACCCTCGAGTTGGACGGTGGCCAGGGCGTCCAGGAAGCCGTCGGTGGTGGCCGGATCGCGGACCGCGACCCGCATCCAGGTCGGGCCCAGGCCCGGGAACGAGTCGCCGCGGCGCACCGCCCAACCGCGTTCCCGCAGCCGTTGGCGCATCTTGCGGCCGTTGCGGACCTGCAGCAGCACGAATGGAGCCTGCGGTATCCCGACGACCTCCACGCCGTCGAACTGTGCCAGGCGCTTGATCAGGTACGCACGGTCGGTGGCAATACGCGAGGCAATCGCCTGCGCCTCGGCGAGCGCGGTCGGCGTGCTGCACGCGGCCGCCGCGGCCAGCGCCGGCGTGCTGACGGCCCAGTGCGGCTGGACCGCCCCCAGCGCCGCGATCAGGTCCGGCGCGGCCAGCAGGTACCCGACCCGCAGCCCGGCCAGGCCCCACGTCTTGGTGAAGCTGCGCACCACGATCAGGCCGGGGATGTCGGTTTCCTCGGCCAGCGATTCGATCTCGCCGGGGACGGCGTCCATGAAGGCCTCGTCGACGACCAGCAGCCGACCCGGTCGGGCCAGCCCGGCCAGCGCCTCGGCGGGGTGCAGCGCCGACGTCGGGTTGGTCGGGTTGCCGATCACGACCAGGTCGGCCGAGGGCGGGACGCCGTAGTCGGGCAGCGCGAAGCCGTCCTCCGGGGACAGCAGCAGGCGGTCGATCGGATGGCCGGCGATCCGCAATGCGAGCTCCGGTTCGGTGAACTGCGGGTGGATCACGATCGGGTGCCGCGGTGCGAATGCTCGCGCAATCAAGGTGAACGCCTCCGCCGCGCCGGCCGTCACCAGCACGTCGGACTGTCGACGGCCGTGCCGCTCGGCGATCGCCTCACGGGCCGCCTCCGGCTGCGGGTAGGCCGACAACGTCGTCAACGAGTCGGCCAGCACCTTGCGCAGCCACGCCGGGGGCCCGCCGACCCGCACGTTCACGGCCAGGTCGATCAGCCCGGGGACGAGTTCGTCGTCGCCGTGGTGCCGCAGGTTCAGGCTCGCGGGATCCTCCGGTCCGCGGCGGACCGGACCGGTCACGCCGACACCTCGCAAGCGAGGTGCTCGGCGTGCCCGAGCGCTGCTCTGCTCATTGGTTCACTCGCAAGCTCGCTCACTGCACAGCCCGGGCGCGGGCGGCAGCGGCGACGATCCGTCGGGCGATCCGCGGCCGACCGGCCCAGTGCAGATGCACGTACGAGGCGTGGACGTTGCCGACCACATGGCCCTCCTCCGCCGGTTCGGCGGCGTGGCCGTCGACGTCGGTCGGGGCCAGCCGCCAGGCCGGCGCGGCACCGGCGGTCGGGTTGGTGACCGTGCGGTGGAACTCGTGCCCGCGGACGGCGTCGCCGGCGGCGCACAGCACCGAGTCGGTCGCGGCGACCAGTCGCCGGTAGCCGAGGGTCAAGCGCCGGGTCATCTGGGCATCGGCGGCCAGTACCCCGCACATCGGGGCCCGGTCCAGCGAGCGGGTCAAGTACAGCAGCCCCGCGCATTCGGCGACCACGACCCCGCCGGAAGCGGCCAGGTCGGCCACGTCCTTGCGAAGCAGTTCGTTGTCCGACAGCGCTGCCGAGTGGACCTCCGGGAACCCGCCGCCGAGCACCAGACCGGTGGTCCCGGCGGGCAGCGCCTCGTCGCGGCACGGGTCGACGGTGACGACCTCGGCGCCGGCGGCGAGCAGCAGTTCCGCGTGCTCCGCGTAGCTGAACGTGAACGCCGGTCCACCGGCCACGGCGATCCGGGGGCGGACGACGGACCGCGACCGCGGCATCGGCCCGACCGCCAGGTTCGGGTCCCAGGGGGTCGCGGACATGCGCGGCGCGGAGGAGGCCAGTGCCACCACGGCGGCGAGGTCGACGGTGCGCCGGACCAGCTCACCGGCCGCGGCGACCGCCGCCGTGGCTTCCGGGGCGCGTTCCGCGACCGGGACCAGACCCAGGTGCCGGGAGGGCACCGCGACCGTGTCGTCGCGCCGCAGCACACCGAGCACCGGCATGGCCATCCCGGCCAGCGCGTCGCGCAGCAACCGTTCGTGCCGGTCCGAGCCGACGCGGTTGAGGATCACCCCGCCGATGCGCACCTGCGGGTCGAACGAGGCGAACCCGTGGACCAGCGCGGCGACTGAACGCGACTGCGCGGCTGCGTCGACGACCAGCACCACCGGGGCGCGCAGCAGTCGGGCGACGTGCGCGGTGGACCCGAAGTCCGCGCAACCGGCCACCCCGCCGGCCACGCCGTCGAACAGGCCCATCACGCCTTCGACCACGGAGATGTGCGCCCGGCTTGCGCCGTGCAGGAACAGCCCGGGGATCAGCAACTCGGCGGTCAGCCAGGCGTCGAGGTTGCGTGCCGGGCGACCGGCCGCCAACCCCAGGTAGCCGGGGTCGATGTAGTCCGGGCCGACCTTGTGGGCGGAGACGGCGAAGCCGCGCGAGCGCAGCGCGGCGATCAGCCCCATCGCCACCGTAGTCTTGCCGGCCCCGCTGCCAGGGGCTGCGATCACCAGGCGTGGCGGGCCGCCTGCGGCGGGCACACTCACCATTCGATCCCCCGTTGGCCCTTCTGCCCGACGTCCATCGGGTGCTTGACCTTCGTCATCTCGGTGACCAGGTCGGCCGCGGCGACCAGTTCGGCCGGGGCGTCGCGTCCGGTGATCACCACATGCTGGCGTCCCGGTCGGTCGGCCAACGTCGCGACGACGTCGGCCACATTCACCCAACCCCATTTCAGCGGGTACGTGAACTCGTCGAGGACGTAGAGGTCGTGCCGGTCGGCCGCCAGTCGCCGCTTTATCTCGGCCCACCCCTCGGCCGCGTCCGCGGCGTGGTCGACCTCGGTGGCCGCCTTCCGCGACCAGGACCAGCCCACACCCATCTTGTGCCACTCGACCGGGCCACCCACACCGGTCTGCGCGTGCAAATGGCCCAAGGCGGTGAACGCGTTCTCCTCACCGACGCGCCATTTGGCGCTCTTCACGAACTGGAAGACCCCGATCGACCAGCCCGCGTCCCAGGCGCGCAGCGCGGTCCCGAAGGCCGCGGTCGACTTTCCCTTGTTCTCCCCGGTGTGCACGATCAACAGCGGCCGGGTCCGGCGCTGACGGGTCGTCAGGCCGTCCTCCGGCACAGCGGCGGGCACGCCCTGCGGCATCAGGCCGCCCCGGTGCGCAGCGCCGCCACCAGGTTCGGCAAGCCGGCAGCCAACTCGGCCAGTCGGACCACCGGGGCGCCCAGTTCGGTGGCCAGGCCTGCCGCCAGGCCCAACCGGACAGGGCCGGACTCGGCGTCGACGACCACTGTGGCCACGCCGTCGGCAGCCAGTGCCCGGGCCGCGGCGAATGCACGTTCCACGGGCTCCGGACCGGCGTTCGCCCGCCCGTCGGTGACCAGCACCAGCAGCGGTTCGCGTTGCGGGTCGCGCAGCCGCTCGGCCGCCAGCACCTGACGGGCGGTCAGAAGTCCTGCTGCCAAGGGGGTTCGACCACCGGTGGGCAGTTCCCGCAGCCGCTTGGCGCCCATCTCGACCGATGAGGTCGGGGTGAGCGCGACCCGCGCGCCGGTGTCGCGGAACGTGACCAGGCCGACTTTGTCGCGACGTTGGTAGGCGTCCAGCAGCAGCGAGAGCACGGCCGCCTTCACCGCGCCCGTGCGCGAGCGGGCGCCCATCGACCCGGACGCGTCCACGCAGAACAGCACCAGGTTCCCGACCCGTCCCTCCCGGCGCGCGAAGCGCAGGTCCTCCGGACGCACCGCGAGTGCCGCACCGGGTCGCCGGCCGCGCTCGTGCTGGTGGACGGCCGCCGCGCGGATGCTGGCGGGTAGCCGGACCACGGTCCCGTCCGCCCGGTCCGGGCGGGCCGCGCCGGTGGTTCGACCCACGGTGCTGGTGCCCGGCGACCGGCGCCCGAGCACCCCGGGTGTCCGGGACGGCACGACCAGCAATCGGGACCGGTACGGGGCACCGGCCGGCTGCGTGCGCTCGCCGCCTGGGCCGGCGCTCGGCTGCTCCCGCGCCTCGGGGGCGTGGCCGGGAGCGTGAGCGGAGTCCTCGGTGGCGCCACCGCCGGGACCGTCGCCGTCGGGACCGTCGCCGTCGGGTTCCGGGTCGGGCGGCGGATCGGCCAGCGCCTCGTCGAGGGCGTCGGAGTCCAGGCCGGGGGTGTCGAACGGGTCGCGCCGGCGGCGGTGCGGCAGCGCCAGGCGGGCCGCGGCGGCCACGTCGTCGGAGTTCACGGCGGCTCGGCCGTGCCAGGCGGCGTGCGCCCGGGCCGCCCGGGCGGTGACCAGGTCGGCCCGCATCCCGTCGACCGCGAACGCCGCGCACACCCGGGCGATGCGGAACAGCTCGTCCTCCGGCAGTTCGACCGCCGCCACCAGGGCGCGGGCCCGGTCGATGCGTGCCGCGAACTCGGCGTCGGCGCTCTCCCAGGCCCCGGCGAAACCTGCCGGGTCCGCCTCGTGCGCCAGGCCGCGGCGGACGACCTCCACCCGGACCTGCGGGTCGAGGCTGGCGGTGACCTCAACGGTCAGCCCGAAGCGGTCGAGCAACTGCGGCCGCAGTTCTCCCTCCTCCGGGTTCATCGTCCCGACCAGCAGGAATCGAGCGGCGTGCGAGACCGAAACGCCCTCCCGCTCCACGTGTGCGCGCCCCATCGCGGCGGCGTCCAGCAGCACGTCGACCAGATGGTCGTGCAGCAGGTTGACCTCGTCCACGTAGAGCACGCCGCGGTGCGCGTCGGCCAGCAATCCGGGCTCGAAGGCACGCACCCCGGCGGCCAGCGCCCGTTCCAGGTCCAGCGAGCCGACGACGCGGTCCTCGGCGGCACCCACCGGCAGCTCGACCAGTCGCGCCCGGCGGCGGCCACTCGGCGCGTCCGCCCCGTGCGGGCCGTCCGGGCAGCGGTCGTCAGCCAGGGTCGGGTCGCAGGCGAACCGACAGCCGGTCACGACGTCGAGTTCGGGCAGCAGGCCCGCCAACGCCCGGACCAAGGTGGACTTCGCGGTGCCCTTCTGGCCGCGCACCAGCACACCGCCGATGCTCGGCAGGACCGCGTTGAGGGCCAGGGCCAGCTTGAGATCGTCCATCCCGACCACTGCCGAGAACGGGAAACCGGCTACGCCGGCCCGCACCGGCACGCCGGACACCTCGCACTGCAACCCGTTCGCTCCCCTCGCTCGGCCGGCCGTGTCGGCCCGCGCCTGGCGAGTTTTGCACACGGTGACCGACCTTCGGCGACGTGAGTCAGAACGAGGTGCGCTTGCCCAGCGTCATGTCCGCGAGCGCCTGCCAGGAACCCTCGGTCTGCGTCCGGACGATCCGGATCAGCGTCAGTCGGCGGATCCGCAGCGACACGGGTTTGTGCTCGGCCGCCGTCGCCAGTCGCGCGCGCAGCGGCGCGGCCGGCAGCTCGGTGGGTGCGTAGGCGATCGGCACGTGCGGCCGGAACGGGACCAGCTCGCGCAGCCAGGGCCGCAAACCGAGCACCTCGCGGGTCAACCGGCGCAGGTCGTTGCGCAACTCGATCAGGTCCGTCCACGGGGCGACGCCCAACCGCACTCCGCCGGGCCCGAGCACCGGCGGTCCGACGTTGAGCCGGAACTGGTGCTGCTCGGTGGCCCAGTCGCGGGTCTTCCACTCGATGCGGTGCAGTTCGGGTTCGGTCACGTCCGCGTCCGAACCGATGCGCAGCAGCGGGACGTGCACCCGGTCGTTGCTCACCGGCACCAGGCCGCTGCCGGCCAACGCCGCGGCGCACTCGTCGAGCAGCGGCGCGAGGGCGTATTCGCCGTAGAAGCTCAACGCCCAGTGGAACGTGACGTAGGTCGAGCCGGGCAGGAAGCGTCGGGTGTCGCGCACGGCATCCAGCGTGCGCGCGGCGGCCGCCTCGTACGCGGGCAGCGCGTCGGCGTTGTGCGGGTCGGCCGGGGTGTGGCGGGGGAACGACTCGCGTTCGGTCCAGACCTGCGAAGCGGAAAGCAGTCCCAAATCACTGTCCTTGGGTTGGCTGCGCTCACTCACCGCCGCGCCTTCGTTGGTTGGTGCCCGCCGCGGATGGCTCGCACTGTGACATTGGTTCACTCGCTGCGCTCACTCACCGCCGCTGCCACGCCCCGGCGTCGCGGATGCGCGCGGTGGTGACCTCGGGCAGCGACTTGGCGACCAGGTGGGCCACGGTCACCTCCTCCAGGATCTGGCGCATGCTGGCCCGGACCGCGATCCAGACCTGCTGGAGGTTCTCTGCCGAGCCGCGGTAGATGACCTCCTCCGGCGCCCGGCCGTGGACGCTGACCAGTGGGCCGTCCACGGCCCGGATCACGTCGGCCACGGTCACTGCCGTCGGTGCCTGCATGAGCACCCAACCGCCTGCCTGCCCGCGTTGGCTGGCCAGGATGCCTGCCCGGCGCAGATCGGCCAGGACGGCGAGCAGGAAGTCGCGCGGGATGTCCTGGGCGGCGGAGATCGACTCGGCCGAACGGGGTCGCCCGGAGTCGTCGCCGGCGATCTCGATCAACGCACGCACCGCGTAGTCGACTTTGGCCGAGATCTTCACGTGGCGGACCATCCTCGGGGACGTTGGGCGCGGGTCGCCCGCGCTCCCGGCAATTATCCCGCGTCGTCCACGCGCCGACGGCGGGAGGCCGGCCGCCGCTGGATCGCGACGGCCGGCCTCGGCCGAACTTGTGTTGCGGTGGACGCGGATCAGCCCGCGCCGCCACCACCACCGTCGTTGTCGTTGTCGGGACCGTCGTTCTCGTCGTCCCAGCCGCCGTTGTTGTTGTCGGGGTTCATCCCGCCGTCGCTCCACCACGGCTGGCCCGAGTGCCCCTTGCCCGAGCCGGAACGCTCGGTGCGGTGGGTGCGCTGGTGACCGGAGGAACTCGACGACCGGCGGGTGTGGCCGGTGCGGACCGGGCCCTGCTTCTTCTGCGGGGCGATGACCTGTGAGCGGGAGTCACGCTGGTGCGCGTCCTGCTGGGGCCCGTCCTGCTGCTGGTCGCTCGCCGCGGAGTCCGAATTCTTGGCCGGGGCCTGCGAGTCGTCCGAGCGGCCGCTGTTGTCGGATCGCGGCGCGTCGGATCGCGGCGAGTTGGACTGTGGCGAGTTGGACTGCGAGGCGTCGGAGTGCGGCGCTCCGCCCTGCTTGTCGCTCGGCTGCGGGTCGGCCGGCCGGGAGTCCAGCGGCGGGTTGGCCGGGGCGTCCGAGTTCGGCTTGGAGTTCGACTGCGCCGCCGGGTCGGAGCCCTTGTCGTTGCCCTGCGAGGACTGGTGGTCCGAGGCGCTGGGCTGGTCCTGGCCGGACGGGGCCTGACCCTGCCCCTGACCCGGGGCTTGCTGGCCGCCGACCGGCGGCAGCAGGTTGGTGCTCGGCAGCTGGTTGCCGCCACCCGGGCCCTGGTTGCCCGTCGGCAGCGGGCCCTGGTGGGAGGTCGGCGCCGGGCCGGAGTCGCCGTTGCCGCCGTCGTCGCCGGGTGCGTTCTTGCCGTCGTCGTTCGGGTTGATCGAGCCGAGGTCACCCGTGTTCGGCAGGTTGCCCGGGCCGACCGAAGGCACCGGCGGCGACGGCGGTCCGTCCATACGAACGGCCGCTCCGGCCGCCGTGGGAGTCAACGCCAGCAGGACGCCGACCCCGAGGGCCGCCCAGTTTCGTCGTGAGATGAACATGTCCCCAACCCCTTGGATTCGCCGAAGTCCGCTGTCACGGACAGGCTTCCCGCTCGGCTGCCCGAACGGGTGCAAATTGGGCCGTCCGGGTCAAAAGCTCCCGAACCGGACGTACCCCTCAAATCCCCCACGTTCAGTCAACCCGAGAGCGGCTTCGATTCCCGTGCGACACGCAGAGCGGGCAGGTCACGAGGGACGCCGGCAGTGATGAGCCGAGTCAGCCCGACGGTGTCCAGATGGTCGGCGACCAGATCCCCGAGGGCGTCCAGGCGGCGCTCCCGCACCGCCGCGAACGACACGTCGGCCCCGGCCGGCGCCGGAACGCCGGCCGCGGCTGCCGCCTCGGCGAGGAAGGCCCGGCGGAACTCGTCGGACTCCAGCACCCCGTGCCAGGTCGTGCCCCACACCGCCCCGGCGCAGATCCCGTCAAGAAACGCGGTGGTACCCGGGTCCGGCTGTACGACGCCGTGGTGCATCTCGTAGCCGTGCGCGACGACGCCGTAGGCCTGCCCGGTCGTGCGCCCGACGACCTTGTGCGGGCCGAATGTGACCGTGCCGGGCAGCAGACCCAGGCCGTCGACGGTGCCCGTGCGCGACTCGACCTCGTCGGTGATCGAGCGGGCCAGCATCTGGTAGCCGCCGCAGATCCCGAGCACCGGCCGACCGGCCTGCGCCCGTGCCACCAACGCCTGCGCCAGGCCGCGGTCGCGCAGCCACGCCAGGTCGGCCACCGTCGCCCGAGTCCCCGGCAGCACGACCAGATCGGCGTGCACCAGGTCGGGCACCGCGTCGACGAACCGCACCTGCACGCCGGGTTCGGCGCCAAGCGCATCGGCGTCGGTGAGGTTGGAGATCCGCGGCAGTCGGATCACCGCGACCCGGAAGCGGTCCGGGTCCCACGCGTCGTCCTGCCGCACTGCGTCCAGGGCCAGGGAGTCCTCGACGTCCAACCACAGGTCACAGCGCCACGGCAGCACGCCGTAGACCGGTCTGCCGGTCAGCTCCTGCAAGGTCACCAGGCCGGGTTCGAGCAGCCGGGGGTCGCCGCGGAACTTGTTGACCACGAAACCGGCGATCATCGCCTGGTCGGCCGGCTCGAGGATCGCCAACGTGCCGAACATCGCCGCGAGCACGCCGCCGCGGTCGATGTCGCCGACGACCAACGTCGGTAGGCCGGCGGCGCGGGCCAGGCCGAGGTTCGCGATGTCCTCGGTGCGCAGGTTGATCTCGGCCGGGCTGCCGGCGCCCTCGCAGATGACCACGTCGAACCGGGAGCGCAGGTGCGCCAACGACTCCAGCACGGTCTCGAACAGGCGTGGTTTGAGGTCGCGGTAGGACATCGCGTCGACCTCGGCGACCGGGCGCCCGAGCAGCACGACCTGCGAGTGCCGGTCGCTGCCGGGCTTGAGCAGGACCGGGTTCATCACCGTCTCCGCCTCGATGCCCGCCGCGGCGGCCTGCATCGCCTGCGCCCGCCCGATCTCCCCGCCGTCGAGCGTCGCGTAGGAGTTGTTGGACATGTTCTGGGCCTTGAACGGCGCGACCGAGACGCCCTCCCGGCGCAGCCATCGGCACAGCCCGGCGACGAGCACGCTCTTGCCCGCGTCGGAACTGGTCCCAGCGACCAGCAACGCGCCCCTCATGCACGCCGGGCCAGGAGCACGGCCCCGACCAGCGCCGCGCCGGTGACCGCACGGCTGAGGCGGACGGCACGGGCGATGTCGGCGAGCTCCGGCGCCCGGCCGGCGGCGCCGAGTGCGGGCCGGTTCTCAGCGTAGCCGTCGTAGGTGTTGGCCCCGCCCAACCGGACACCCAGTGCGCCGGCCGCCGCGGCCTCGCACCATCCGGCGTTCGGGCTCGGATGGGCCCGCCGGTCGGCGCGCAGTACCCGCGCGGCCTGCCGCGCCGAGCCACCCACCGTCGGCGCCACCACCACGGTCAACAGCCCGGTGACGCGGGCCGGGAGCAGGTTGGCCAGGTCGTCGACGCGGGCCGCGACCCGGCCGAAGCGCAGGTAACGCTCATTGCGGTAGCCGACCATCGCGTCGAGGGTGTTGACCGCGCGGTACCCGAGCAGGCCCGGAACGCCGGCCACCGCGCCCCAGCACAGCGGCGCCACCACCGCGTCGCCGGTGTTCTCGGCGACCGACTCGACCGTGGCGCGGACGAGTTCGGCCGCGTCCGCCTGCGACGGGTCGCGGGCGCACAGGTGCGACAGGCGATCCCGTGCCCCGGCCAGGTCGTCGGCGGCCAGCAGCCGCCACATCAGCGTGGCCTCCCGGCCCAGGGAGGTGCCGCCCAGAACCGTCCAGGTGGCGGCTGCGGTCAACCCGGCCGACAGCACGGGGCGCCTGGCGCCGACGCGTTCGGCCGCCAGCCCGAGCAGCACCGGAGCCGAGACGCACAACGCCGCGTACGTCGCACCCGCGGCCACCGAGTCGCGTCTGGTCCGGCGTTCCAGCCGATCGGCCAGCCGTCCGAAACCGGCCACCGGATGCCACCGCGGAGGGTCGGCGAACACCGAGTCCAGCAGCACGCCCGCGGCCAGCCCGAGGGCGCGCCCGTGTCCGCCGGCCGTCCGCTTCATCGACGGCGACGCTATCGGCCGGCCCGCGCAGCCGAAGGCCGGCACCCTGGGCGTCATGGAGGACGGGATCCGGGTCGGCGACACGCTGATTGCCGAGGCAGAACTGCACTGGCGGTTCTCGCGTTCCTCCGGCCCGGGCGGGCAGGGCGTGAACACGGCCGACTCCCGGGTGGAGCTGGTCTACGACCTGACGAACTCCGGGGCCTTCCCCGAGGTGCTGCGAACCCGCGCGGTGGAACGACTGGCAGGCCGCCTGGTCGACGGGACGGTCGTCGTCGTCGCTTCCGAACACCGCTCCCAGTTGCGCAACCGTGCGGCGGCCCGAGAACGGCTGGCCGCGCTGTTGGCCGAGGCGACCGCACCGCCGCCTACGCCACGTCGCCCGACCCGGCCGTCGCGCCGGGCCCGGCAGAGGCGACTGGATGCCAAGTCTCGGCGCTCCGAGGTCAAGCGCGGTCGCCGCGACCCACCGGAATGACCCTGCGATCATCGATGATCGCAGTGCTGACTCTCATACGCGCAGCGCTGACTCTCATACGCTCAGAGCATGCGCACGATCGCGACCACGCCGATCAGCACGATCAGCGCCCGCAGCGCGCTCGGCGGCAACCGGCGGCCGTAGCGCCCACCCAGCAGCCCACCGACCGTCGACCCGCCGGCGATCAGCCCGGCCACGGCCCAGTCCACCGGATGCGAGCAGATGAACAACACCGCGGCGGCCAGGTTGGCGGTAGTCGCCAGCACGTTCTTCACGGCGTTGTTGCGTTGCATGCTCGGCTCCCCGGAAAGCGTCGCGAGCAGTCCGATCAGCAGCACACCCTGGGCGGCGCCGAAGTAGCCGCCGTAGACGCCGGTCAGCCCCACCGTGGCCGGGAGCAGCAGGCCGAACGATCGGCTGTCGGTGCCGGCCGGTCGTCGGGCCAGCGCGGCGGTCAGGCGCGGCTGGAGCAGCACCAACACGCAGGCGGTGCCGATCAACACCGGGACCACCGCTTTGAACGCCCCGGACGACAGCACCAGCAGCAACGTCGCGCCCACCAGGGCACCGACAGTCGAGGCCGGCATCAGCCGGATCAATCGGTGCCGTTGCCCCGCCAGTTCGCGGCGGTACGCCCAAGTCGCCGCCGCCGAACCGGGCACCAGGCCCACGTTGTTCGAGACGTTGGCCAGCACGGCCGGATAACCGAGCGCGAGCAGGGTCGGGAAGGTGATCAACGTCCCCGACCCGACCACCGCGTTTATCGCTCCGGCGGCCAGGGCCGCAGCCAGGACCGCGAGCGCATGCCCGAAGGTCAACCGGCCACCGACCGCTGCCTCCGCCCGACGCGAGGTCGGACGCGGGTGATCACCCGGCCAATGCTAGGTGTCCCCCGACCGGGTGAACCTCTTGCGAGTCCGTGCGCTGCCACAACAACCTCGACGTGGCAACAGTTGCGCCGCACCTCGAGGGGGTGAGAACCATCGGCACCGACGGGCGGGGCCGGATGGCCCGGGCGGCAGCGGCGAGCGTCACCACCACGGCGGTCGCCCTGATGTGGTGGCTGCCGGTACGGCCGGCCGCCGCGGCGACCACTGCAACCTGGGACCGGCTGGCGCAGTGCGAGACCGGCGGGGAATGGGCCGCGAACTACGGCAACGACTACTTCGGTGGGCTGCAGATCTCGATGGAGTTCTGGCAGGCCTACGGCGGGATGGAGTACGCACCCCGACCGGATCTGGCCTCGCGTCCCGACCAGATCCTGGTCGCCCAGAAGGTGCTGGACGAGGCCTCCTGGAAGCCGTGGCCGGTGTGCTCGCACCGCCTGCACCTGACCAACGAGGAGGCGATGGGCACCCCGGACGTGACGCCCGGAGCGCGGCCCACCATCGAGTCGGCCGGGCCACCGGTCGACGAGTCCACCCCGCCGCCGAACGCGACCCCGGAGTGAGGGTCAGCCGGCCAGTCGCGCGCTGAAACGGTGGCCGTCGTGCGCAACCGCCAGCGGTAGCCCGAAGCATTCGGAGAGGTTCTGCGAGGTCAGCACCTCGAGCACCGGCCCCGAGGCGAGGACCCGACCGTGGCGCAGCAGCAGCGCGTGGGTCGTCCCGGTCGGGATCTCCTCGACGTGGTGCGTGACCATGATCGTGGTCGGCGCGGCCGGGTCCTGGGCCAACGTGGTGAGCCGTCGCAGCAGGTCCTCGCGGCCACCGAGGTCGAGGCCGGCGGCCGGTTCGTCGAGCAGCAGCATCTCCGGGTCGGCCATCAGCGCCCGGGCGATCTGCACCCGCTTGCGTTCGCCCTCGGACAGCGTCCCGAACGTGCGCTCGGTGAACGCCTCCATGCCCATCGCCTTCAGCAGCGACTCGGCACGGGCGACGTCCGACGGGTCGTAGGTCTCCCGCCACCGACCCACCACGGAGTACGCCGCAGTCAGCACCACGTCGCGGACTTTCTCCTGCCGGGGCAGCCGATCGGCCAACGCCGCGCTGGCCAGGCCGACCCGGGGCCGCAGTTCGAAGACGTCGGTCTCGCCGAGCACCTCGCCGAGGATCGCGGCCCAGCCCGAGGTCGGGAACAGGTGACCGCCGATCACCTGCAGCAGCGTGGTCTTACCGGCCCCGTTGGGACCGAGGACGACCCACCGTTGGCCCTCCCGGACCTCCAGGGTCACCTCATCGAGCAGACGCGATCCGCTGCGCACCACCACGACTTCCGCGAGATCCAGCACCAACGGTTCCAACGGAGCACCCACAAGCCTCAACCTAATCGACCGCGGCGCGAGGGCGTCGACGTGCCGCGTCGACCCGCGAATTTCCGGGCTGCTCGGATCGGGCGCCACTCGGCCTTACCCTGGCTGCACCATGTACGAGCAGAGTCCGACATCGCCCGAGTGCCCCAGCGGCAAGCCGAGCGCAGTGCTGCGTTCGGGTCGACTGGTGGCCTGGGGCAACGCCGTCCTCGCCGGGAGGGTCAGCCCGGACACCGCCGCCGACCAGGTGCAGGCCGGCGACGGCCGGCACCGGTTGTGCAACGGAACTGCGGATTCCACGACGTTGCCGATGTTCCTCGCCGCGTTGCGCTCGTCCGGGGTGCGCGGGCTGATGCTCGTGCTGCCGGTGCCCGGCGACCCGTCGGGCCTGCCCGGACCGGCCGGTTTCAACGCCTCGGCGATCGACGCCGGGGAGGCCGTGCTCACCATTGCCGAGAGCCCCACCGGCCTCGTGCCGTTCGCCGTGCCGCCGGACCCGGACGGGCTGCCGGAGACCTTGGTGCGCTGGCAGATGCAGCCGATCAGCCCGCGGGTGGGCCTGGACCTGCTCTCGTTGGCCGAGGCCGAGCGGGAGTTGGCGACCACGGTCCGGGAGGTCACCACGGCTGTTGCCGACCTCGACCTGGCCCGCTGGCGGCCGCAACTGGCCGCTGTCCTGGACGGGATCCGCGACGGCGCCGGCGCACCGGCGTTGGCCCCCGGCTATCCCGGCCGGGCACACCGCGTCCTGGCCCTGGCCCAGCGCCTGGCCGCGATCGCCGACCTGGTGCGGACCGACCCCGGCGGCGGCGCCGGGACCGGTTCGGCCGCGGCCCGCGACGCGCTGCTGCGCCCGTTGGCCACCGCCGCCCGGCACGCCACGGTGGCGGCGTTCAACAGCGTCGTGGAGCCGGTGGTTCAGCCCAGCAGTCGGCCGTAGACGCTGCTCTACCGTCCGCGGCGGGACCTCGCCCCGATTCAGACCAGCAGTCGGCCGTAGACGCTGCTCTACCGTCCGCGGCGGGACGTCGCCCCGATTCAGACCAGCAGTCGGCCGTAGAGGTCTACCGTCCGCGAGGCGATCTCGGCCCACGAGAACCGGGTGACCGCGCGCTCCCGCCCGGCCTTGCCCATTGCCTGCGCCCGGGCCGGGTCGCGCAGCAGTTGGTTGACCGCCGCGGCGAAGTCGGCCGCGAACTTGTTCGGGTCGACCGGGATGCCGGTGCCGTCGCCGGCCTGCTCGATCGGGACCAGCAGGCCGGTCTCGCCGTCGGCGACGACCTCCGGGATGCCGCCGGTCGCGGTGGCCACCACAGCCGTCTCGCAACCCATGGCCTCGAGGTTCACGATCCCCATCGGTTCGTAGATCGACGGGCACACGAAAACCGTGGCGTGGCTGAGGATCGAGACCAGATCCGCCCGCGGCAGGGTCTCGGAGATCCAGAAGACCCCGCGTCGCTCGGTCTGCAGCAGGTTCACCAGGCCGGTGACCTCGCCCAGGATGTCCGGAGTGTCCGGGGCGCCGGCGCACAGCACGATCTGGGCGTCGCGGTCGAACGCGCGGGCTGCGCGCAGCAGGTACGGCAGGCCCTTCTGCCGGGTGATCCGACCGACGAACACGACGGTCGGGCGGTCCGGGTCCAGGTGGTGCCGAGCCATCACGGCGGCGTCCAGCCGGGGTGAGTACTCCGCGGTGTCGATGCCGTTGTGGATCACGTGGACGCGATCGGGATCGACGTCCGGGTAGCAGCGCAGCACGTCGGCGCGCATCCCGGCGGACACCGCGATGACCGCGTCGGCCGCGTTGATCGCGGTGCTCTCGGCCCAGCGCGACAGCGCGTACCCGCCGCCGAGCTGCTCGGCCTTCCACGGCCGCAGCGGCTCCAGGGAGTGCGTCGTCATCACGTGCGGGACGCCGTGCAGCAGCTTGGCCACGTGGCCGGCCATGTTGGCGTACCAGGTGTGGCTGTGCACCAGGTCCGTCCCGTTGACCGCGGCCGCGATCGACAGGTCGACGCCGAGCACCTGCAGCGCCGCGTTGGCCGCGGCCAACTCGCTCGGGACGGGGTGAGCCGTCACCCCGGGTTCGTCGCGGGGCTCACCGAAGCAGTGCACCCGGACCTCGGCCAACCGCCGCAACTCGGCGGCCAGATATTCCACATGGACCCCAGCACCGCCGTATACCTCCGGCGGGTACTCACGGGTCATCAGATCGACACGCACGACGGCACGTTACCCCGGTGTCGTCAAGCCAACTCCTGTGCGCCTATAAGGTCGACCGCATGGCCGGAAAGCAGATCCTCGCGATCGTGCTCGCCGGTGGGGAAGGTAAGCGCCTGATGCCGCTGACGTCGGACCGGGCCAAGCCGGCGGTCCCGTTCGGCGGCATCTACCGCTTGGTCGACTTCGTCCTGTCGAACCTCGTGAACGGCGGATTCCTCAAGATCGTCGTGCTGACCCAGTACAAGAACCACAGCCTGGACCGGCACATCTCGCGGACCTGGCGGATGTCCACGCTGCTCGGGAACTACGTCACCCCGGTGCCCGCCCAGCAGCGGCGCGGGCCGCACTGGTTCGCCGGGTCCGCGGACGCGATCTTCCAGAACCTGAACCTGATCGACGACGAACAGCCGGAGCACGTGATCGTGTTCGGCGCCGACCACATCTACCGGATGGACCCCCGGCAGATGGTCGACCAGCACATGGAGTCCGGGCTGGGCGTGACGGTCGCCGCGGTGCGTCAGCCCCGTTCGATGTCCAGCCACTTCGGCGTGATCTCGGCCGACGCCACCGGCTCGAGGATCGCCGAGTTCCTGGAGAAGCCGCACAACCCCCCGGGCCTGGCGGACTCCCCCGACGAGGTCTTCGCCTCGATGGGCAACTACGTCTTCCGCACCTCGGCGCTGATCAAGGCCGTCAACGAGGACGCGATGGACCCGTCGAGCAAGCACGACCTCGGCGGCAACATCATCCCGCGGCTGGTGAAGGAGGGGCAGGCCGGCGTCTACGACTTCTCGCACAACGAGGTCCCCGGCCCGGCCGGTCGCGAGGCCGGCTACTGGCGCGACGTCGGGACCTTGGACGCTTTCTACGAGGCGCACATGGACCTGATCTCGGCCAACCCCGCGTTCAACCTCTACAACCGCGAGTGGCCGATCTACACCCTGCAGGACGCCTGGCCACCGGCCCGGTTCGTCGGGGGCACCGAGGGCGTCACCGGGCACGCGGTCGAGTCGATGGTGTCGGTCGGCGTGCAGGTCGCGGGCTCGGTCGAACGGTCGGTGCTCTCCCCCGGCGTCTCGGTCGGCCGCAACGCCCGGGTCGAGGGCTGCGTGCTGCTCGACGGCGTGCGCATCGGACAGGACGCCGCGGTGCGAAACGCCATCCTGGACAAGAACGTGGTCGTGCCGGACGGCTACCGCCTCGGCTTCTCCGCCGCCGACGCGGAACTGCCGCGGGTGACGATGACCGCCGACGGGATCCGGGTGGTCTCCAAGGGCGCGCGCCTCGGCCCGGCCTAGGGCATGTCGACAGCCGATCCGGCCGGTCGAGCCCGGGCGGAGTCTGCTCGTACCTTGCTGGTGACGGTGACCGGCCGCGACCGACCTGGGGTCACCGCGGCACTGTTCGACTCGCTGGTCGGCCACGACGTCGAGGTCGTCGACGTCGAACAAGTCGTCATCCGCGGTCAGTTGGTGCTGGGCGTTCTTGTCTCGGCCGGGGTGGCCGAGGCAGCGGTCCGGTCCGCCGTCGCGGCGGTCGCCGACCGGCTCGGGATGTACGTCGAGATCAGCTCCGGCGCGGCGGAGGCTGAGCCGAGCGGAGCGAGCCGGCTGCACGTCACCGTGCTCGGCCGCCCGTTGGGCACCGCGGCGATGGCCGGGATCGCGGCCCGGATCGCGGCCGCCGGGGCGAACATCGACAGCATCACCCGTCTGGCCGGCTACCCGGTGACGTGCCTGGAACTGGAGGTCTCCGGCCGCGCGCACCTGGCCGGGTTGCGTGTCGAACTGGCCGCCGAGGCCGCGGCGCGGGGCGTGGACATCGCGGTGCAACAGGGCGGCCTGCACCGGCACGGCAAGCGGCTGGTCGTCATGGACGTCGACTCGACCCTGATCCAGGACGAGGTCATCGAGATGCTGGCCGCCCACGCCGGCCACGCCGCCGAGGTCGCCCGGATCACCGAGGCCGCGATGCGTGGGGAGCTGGACTTCGAGGCCTCGCTGCTGGCCCGCGTCGGACTGCTGGCCGGGCTGGACGCGCGCGCCGTCGACGCGGTCCGCGCAGCCGTGCGCCTCACCCCGGGCGCGCGGACGCTGGTTCGGACGCTGAAGCGGTTGGACCACGAGGTGGCGATCGTCTCCGGCGGATTCACCCAGGTGACCGATTTCCTGGTCGCCGAGCTAGACCTGGACCACTCCTGCGCCAACACCCTGGAGATCGTCGACGGGAAGCTCACCGGCCGGCTGGTCGGCCCGATCGTCGACCGCGCCTACAAGGCGGCGATGCTCAAGAAGTTCGCCGCCCGTGCCGGGGTACCGCTGTCCCGGACGGTCGCGATCGGCGACGGCGCCAACGACCTGGACATGCTGGCCGCCGCAGGCCTCGGGGTGGCGTTCAACGCCAAGCCGATGGTGCGCCGCGCCGCGCACACCACGATCAACGTGCCGTACCTGGACACTTTGCTGTTCCTGCTCGGCATCAGCCGGGAGGACGTCGAGGCGGCCGACGCCGGCGATCTCGTCGACTAGCCGGAATCCCAGGGAATCTTAAGATTTGCTGAGCGGGACCCATCGGGGCGAGTCCCTCAGCCGAATCAGCTCCAGACGGCCGCGACGCGCGGCCGAAGCTGCACGCCCGAAACCCCGGGAGTCGAAGTGATCGTCAAACCCAGTCGCCGTCTTGGCGCCCTCCTCGCGGCATCCGCCCTGATGGTGCTGGTTCTTCCGGCCACCGCCGGTGCGGACATGACTCCGCAGTACAACGCAATCGAGGGCGAGGGCAACGTCTCCATTGCCGACATCAGCTTCCACGCCGCCAACCGCGGTCCGACCGGCACCGCTGCCACCGGTTACTTCAAGGGTGACAACCCGGTGACGCACTTCCACGGCCCGATCATCTGTCTGCAGGTCGAGGGCAAGCGCGCCGGGTTCATCTACCCGGTCGACAAGACCTCCACGCCCGAGGCCGCCCAGGGCCAGAACATTCTGATCACCGTTGAGGACATCGGCGCCGGGGCAACCGGAAAGTTCGGCTTCAAGCCACTGGCCCCGGACGCGGACGTGACCAAGTGCGATCCGGGCGACACTCCGATCACCGCCGGCAGCGGCCACTTCGCAGTCAACCGGTCGAGCGCCGCCGGCGGCCCGTCCATCGCACCGAAGTAATTCGGAGTCGCCGGCTCAGCCTCTGGCGACCGTGAAGTCGATCAGGGCGGCGGAAGCTGGATCGAGCACCGTCCAGCCCCGCGACAGGCGCAGTCGCGCCAGCGCCGCGGTGCCGAAGTCGCTGCGTGCGGCGTCGATCAACTCCGGTTCACCGTCGCCGGCCAGCAACAGCACGAGGTCCTGCAGGGTCGGGTTGTGGCCGACCAGCAACAGCGTGTGGACG
Source organism: Sporichthyaceae bacterium (assembly GCA_036269075.1). Lineage (NCBI taxonomy): Bacteria > Bacillati > Actinomycetota > Actinomycetes > Sporichthyales > Sporichthyaceae > Sporichthyaceae bacterium. Next base: position 30,523 of record DATASX010000123.1, on the reverse strand, counting down.
TGCTTGTCCGTGTCGCGCAGCAGCCGAAGGATGTCCTCGGTGTCGCCGCCGTAGATGTCGCGCTCGAACTGCGTGGGCACGCCGTCGCCGAGCTCCATGGCCGCCAACGCCCACGTCTCCTTGGCGCGAGTGGCCGTGGAGCACAAGGTCAGTTCCGGCTTGATGTCGTTCTCGGCCATCCACCGGCCGGCGGCCAGCGCGTCGCGTCGGCCGCGCCCGGTCAACGGGCGTTCGTGGTCGACGTGTGAGCCCCGGTCGGCCTTGGCGTGCCGCAGCACGATCAGTTCGCGGGTCATGCGATGGTCCGCGGTGCGCGACTCGGGCCGGTCATCCGTTCGACGCCGCCCAACACGACAGTGCCACCAGGCCCACGAAGAAAACGACCATGGTCAGCAGGATCAGCACCGCCTGCCGGCGGTTCTGCGGTGTCGGTTCTCGCGTTGCGGATCGTGCGCCCCCGGAAGGGCTGGTACTGCCGTCCTCCATGGCAATCAGTCTCGCACAGGCGATTGAGGCGAGGGCAGTGCGAGCGCCCGCAGCAGATCGTGCGTCCGACAACGTGCGCTCGCAATGCCGAGCCGATTGAGCCTGTTGAACGCAAAGCGGAACACAGGGGAATCGGACACTTGTGACAACTCAACCACCCATCGCGTGTACGCCGCCGTCCACGTGCACTATCTCGCCGGTGGTGGCCGGGAACCAGTCCGAGAGCAGGGCCACGCAGGCCTGCGCGGCCGGCACCGGGTCGCCGACGTCCCAGCCCATCGGGGCGCGGGCCTTCCAGACGTTCTCGAACTCCTCGAAGCCAGGGATCGACTTGGCCGCCATGGTCTTGATCGGGCCGGCAGCGACGAGGTTCGACCGGACGCCGTGCGGGCCGAGGTCGCGGGCCAGGTAGCGGGAGCAGGACTCCAGCGCGGCCTTCGCGACGCCCATCCAGTCGTACTTCGGCCAGGCCACGGTTGCGTCGAACGTGAGGCCGACCACCGCGGCGCCGCCGCGCGAGCCGCCGGGCGAGCGCGGAGTTTGCACTGCCGGGTACAACGGCCGCGCGGCCATCGCGAGGGCCTTGTACGAGTAGGCCGACACGTGCACCGCGGTCGCGACGTCCTCCCACTCGGTGTTCAGGAAGTTGCCGCCCAGTGCCGTCTCGGGCGCGAACCCGATCGAGTGGACGACCCCGTCGAGGCCGTCGACGTGTTCGCGCACCGCGTCCGGCAGCGCGGCCAGGTGGTCGGTGTCGGTGACGTCGAGCTCGATGACCGGCGCGGGCTGCGGCAGCCGCCCGGCGATTCGGGTGGTGAGGCGCAGGACCCGGCCGTAGGAGGACAGCACCACGGCGGCGCCCTGCTCCTGCGCCAGCCGGGCGACGTGGAAGGCGATCGAGGCGTCGGTCAGGACGCCGGTGACCAGAATTCGCTTGCCGTCGAGCAGACCCATGATTCAGTGCCCCATTCCAAGACCGCCGTCGACAGGGAGGACGGCACCCGTTATGTACGACGCGTGCTCGCCGGCCAAGAACAGGCAGGCGCCCGCGATCTCCTCGGTCTGGCCGTAACGACCCAGCGGCACCGAGCCGAGAATCTGCTTCTGCCGGTCCTCGGTCAGCTCCGCGGTCATCGCCGTCTCGATGAAGCCCGGCGCGATGACGTTGGCGGTGATGCTGCGCGAGCCGAGTTCGCGGGCCATCGAGCGGGCCATGCCCACGAGCCCGGCCTTGGATGCGGCGTAGTTGACCTGCCCCGGCGAGCCGAGCAGCCCGACCACCGAGGAGATGAAAATGATCCGGCCCTTGCGCAGGCGCAGCATCGACTTCGCGGCGCGCTTGGCGACCCGGAACGCTCCGGTCAGGTTGGTGTCGAGCACCGCGGTGAAGTCCTCCTCGCTCATCCGCAGCAGCAACGTGTCGCGGGTGATCCCGGCGTTCGCCACCACCACCTCCACCGGCCCGTGGGCCGCCTCGGCCTCCGCGAAGGCGGCCTCGACCGCCGCGGTGTCGGTGACGTCGCACTTGACGCCGAGCACGCCGTCCGGCAGGTCGCCGGACTTCCCTTGCCCTGCGGTTGCATGGCCGGTGTCGGTCTCTGCGCGGCGGTAGGTGACCGCGACCTTGTCGCCGGCGGCCACGAAGGCCTCCGCGATCGCCCGCCCGATTCCCCGGTTGCCGCCGGTCACGAGCACTGAACGGTCCACCCGGTCCTCCCCAGTTCGTCTGTGCACCTACCGCAAGAACGCTATCGGCCGCGTCCGACAGGTCGCCGTGACGTCCGGCACGCCGACCCCGGCCCCCCGCTTATGCGACACGCCACAGCTGGAGGATCATGAGGTGAGCGACCGTGGGTCGGCGGTCTGCTTGCATCGGGGCAAGCGTCCTGCCACGGCAGGCAGTCGGAGCATCGGGAGCGTGGATGGGTGCACGCCACCGTTCGGTGGCCGGCGCGGCGGCGGTGGCGCTCGTCGTCACCGGGTGCGGCTCGGGCGGGTCGAGTTCTGCGCACGACGCGGCGACGAGTGCCGCCGCGGCGTTCCTGCACGACTGGTCGACCGGCGACCTCACCGCCGCCGGCGCCGCGACCAGCGACCCGAACGCCGCGAAGGCTGCTCTGCAGGACTTCCAGAGCCGCATCGAACCGACCACCCGGATCCTCACGGTCGGCGCGAAGAACGGCTGCAAGAGCGATCAGGGGTGCACGGTCGCGTTCGACGCCGACCTGCACCTGCAGGCGCTCGGCGACTGGCGCTACCAGGGTTCGTTGGGTCTGGTGCAGCAGGACACCGGCAAGGGCAAGCGGTGGGTGGTGCAGTGGGCGCCCGGCGTGATCCACCCGCAGCTCACCGACTCGACGATGATCACCCGCCAGCGCGCGCTGCCGCAGCGGGCGCCGATCGAGGATCGTTACGGCCGGCCGTTGGTCAGCAACCAGACCGTTTACCGGGTTGGCGTCACCGCCGGTGCGGTGCCTGACGGGACCATCAACAAGCTCGCCGCCCTGCTCAACCTTGACGTGGACGGGCTGACAACCCGCACCAGCGAGGCGACCTCCGGCCAGTTCGTGGAGGCCGCGGTGCTGCGGCAGAGCGACTACGACGCGATCGCCGACAGGCTGGCCGACATCGGCGGCGTCAGCACCCAGCAGTCCACCCAGGCCCTCGCGCCGACCCGGGCCTTCGCCCGCGAGGTGCTCGGTGCCGTCACGACGGCCACCGCCTCGTCCTTGGCCAACGCCGGCCCGTTCGCCTCACCGGCCGATGCCGTCGGGTCGTTCGGGCTGCAGGCCAGCTATCAGCGCCAGTTGGCCGGGCGGCCGTCCGGGAAGGTGCTGCTGGTCGACAAGTCGACGCAGAAGACCGTGGCGACCCTGGCCACGTTCGCCGCTGTGCCGGGCCTGCCGCTGCACACCTCGCTGGACAGCCGGATCCAGGAGGCCGCCGACGACGCGCTGACCGGGTCGACGGAAAACACCTCGCTGGTGGCGATCGACATCCGCAACGGTGACATCCTGGCCGTGGCCAACGGCCCGTCCGACAAGGCCGGTGACGACCGGGCGCTGAACGGCCGGTACGCGCCGGGCTCGGTGTTCAAGCTCATCACGACCGCGGCCCTGCTGAAGATCGGCGTCAAGCCCGAGGACACCGTCCCCTGCCCGCCGAGCATCACGGTCAACGGCAAGCAGTTCAGCAACTACGACGGGCTCGGTTCCCTCGGTGCCGTGCCGTTCATCCGTGACTTCGAGGAGTCGTGCAACACGGCGTTCATCGGCGCCGCGGGCAAGCTGCCGGACACCGGACTGGCCGACGCGGCCCAACTGTTCGGCGTGCGTAACGAGTGGGACCTCGGGCTCACCAACTTCTCCGGCGACGTGCCGCCGGCCAACAGCCCGGAGGAACAGGCCGCGGACGCGATCGGGCAGGGCCGGATCCTGATGAGCCCGCTGGCGATGGCGGTGGTCGCCGCGGCCGTGGCCGACGGGACCCCGCGCACCCCGCAGTTGGTGCTGGACGGTCCGCCGGTAGACCCGCCGGCGGGCCCGACCGCGACCGCGATGCCGACCAGCGGCCCGGCGCCCAGCCCGAAGCCGCTGGCGCCGCTGGACGCCGCGGCGACCATTCACGACCTGATGGTCGACACCGTGAAGAACGGCACCGCGAGAGTGCTCCAGCTACCCGGCGTCGAGGTCGGCGCGAAGACCGGGACCGCGCAGTACGGCAGCACCGCACAGCCGGGCAACCACGCCTGGATGGTCGGGTTCATGGGCAACATCGCGTTCGCGGTGATCGTCGAACGCGGCCAGACCGGCGCCACCACGGCCGGGCCGCTGGCCCGCAAGTTCCTCCTCGAGATCAAGGATTACGCCCGCGACCTGCCCAAGCCGGAGTACCCCTGACGGCGTGACCTGCTCATAGGGTTCGGTAGCTCCACAGCTTGTGCCCGCCACGCAGGCCGGCCTCGTTGCCGACGCGGGTGGCGCGGTACCCGAGGTCGCCCACCAGGTGCTCGGCATTTCCGCCGCCGAGGTACAGGCGGTCCCAGCCGAGCACGGGATACCAGCGGTCCAGCGCCATCGCCACGCGCTTGCTCCAGCGGCGCGGACCCAGCGCCCGCAGGGCGTGGTCGCCGAGTTGCTGGTCGTAGGTCTGGCGCAGCCGGAACGGTGCCTGGGACAGCTCCAACTTGGGCAGCAGGCGACCGTCGTCGAACAGGGCGGCGCCGAATCCGGTGCCGAAGGCGAGCAGCACTTCCAGGCCGGCGCCCTCGATCACCGCGAACCCGGCGAGTTCGGCGTCGTTGACCACTCGCACCGAGCAGCCGAACGCCTCGTTCAGCGCGCTCGCCGCGTCGTAGTTGCGCCAGGCGAGGACCAGGTCCGGTCGGCGCGGGGTGAACGGCCCGGCCTCCGTGATGAAGTGCGGCGTGGTCAGCACCCGGCCGTGGCGGATCATGCCCGGCAGCCCGACCGAGACCCGGTCGAACGAGGGCAACTGGTCGCCGATCTCCAGCAGCGTCTTGACGAGCAACTCCGGCGGGCACGGGTAGGGCGTGGGCACCCGCAACCGCCCAGCGATGGGTTCGCCGGTGCGGTCCAGGACGGTCGCCTTGATCCCCGTTCCGCCGACGTCCAACGTCAGGGTCGACTCACGACCCTCGACGACCCGCGCCAGAGTCACGTCTGCGCCGGGAAGCTCAGGCCGGTCGCGGACACCGAGTCCCGTGGCCAGCGGGCGGTGACCGCCTTGGCCCGGCTGTAGAACCGGACGCCCTCGGCGCCGTGCACGTGCGTGTCGCCGAACAACGAGTCCTTCCAGCCGCCGAAGGAGTGGAACGCCATCGGCACCGGGATCGGCACATTGATCCCGACCATCCCGACCTGCACGCCTCGGGTGAACCAGCGCGCCGCTGCGCCACTGCTGGTGAACACCGCAACCCCGTTGCCGTAGGGATTGGCGTTGACGAGGTCCAGCGCGGCCTGCGGGGAATCCACCCGGACCACCGCGAGTACCGGGCCGAAAACCTCGGTGGTGTAGATGTCGTGGTCCGGGGCGACCCGGTCGACCAGGCTCGGGCCGACGAAGAACCCGTTGCCGGGCGGGTGTTCGCGGCCGTCGACCACGACCCGGGCACCGGCCGCCTGCGCGCCGGCCAGATGCGCCCGGACCCGCTCCACCGCGGCCGGGTTGATCAACGGGCCCATTTCTGACGCCGGGTCAGCTCCCGGTCCGACGTGGATTCCGCGGGCGCGTACGGCCAACCGTTCGACCAGTTCGTCGGCCACCGGGCCGACGGCCACCACGACCGAGACCGCCATGCAGCGTTGGCCGGCCGAACCGTAGGCCGCGCCGGTCAGCTCGGCCGCGGCCAGATCCAGGTCGGCGTCGGGCAGCACGACGGCGTGGTTCTTGGCCCCGCCCAGGGCTTGCACCCGTTTGCCGGCCGCGCTCGCCCGCTGGTGCACAAGTCGCGCGACCGGCGTGGAGCCGACGAAGGACACCGCCGCGATTGCGGGGTGGTCGAGGATTGCCGCCACTGTGTGCCGATCGCCGTGCACGACGTTGAACACCCCGGCGGGCAGGCCCGCCTCGGCGTAGAGCTCTGCCAGGTGCATCGAGGCCGTCGGATCCTGCTCGCTGGGCTTGAGCACGAAGGCGTTGCCGGTGGCGATCGCGATCGGGTGCATCCAGAGCGGGACCATCGCCGGAAAGTTGAACGGGGTGATCCCGGCGACCACGCCGAGGGGTTCGCGCAGCGACCAGGCGTCGACCCCGGTGGCCACGCCGTCGGAGTACTCCCCCTTGAGCAGGTGCGGGATCCCGCAGGCGAACTCGACGACCTCGATGCCGCGGGCGATCTCCCCCTTGGCGTCGGCCGACGTCTTGCCGTGCTCGGCGGTGATCGCCGCGGCGATCTCGTCGGTGTGCCGGTGCAGCAGGTCGCGCAGTGCGAACATCACCCGGGCGCGCGCCGAGGGCGACTTCTCCCGCCAGGCCGCAGCGGCCTTCGTCGCGGCGGCCACCGCGGCGTCGACGTCGGCGGCCTCGCCGAGGACCACGTTCGCGCCGACCGCGCCGGTGGCCGGGTCGAAAACCGGCGCGGTCCTCCTCGACTGACCCGGCGTCAGGATCCCGTCGATCCAGTGCTCGATCGTGCGCATGCGGTCAGCGTGCCAGACCTGCTGGTCAAAGCAGCGGCCGTTGGCGACGTTTCTGCGCGTCGTAGACCTCACGTGCGGCCCGCGTGCCGGGCAGTTCGGACACCGCGGCGACCGGGACGTCCCACCAGCACCCGGACGACGGGGCCGGCGCGACCAGTTCGGTGCGGACGTGGACCACGGTGACGCCGTCCGCGTCGAGCGCGGCGTCCAGCGCCTTGCGGAATTCCGGGAGGTCGGTCGGACGCAGTACCCGGGCGCCCAGGCTGGCGGCGTTGGCGCCGAGGTCGACGGCCAACTCCTCGCCGTCGAGCAGGCCGGTTGCCGCGTTGCGGGCCCGGTAGGAGGTGCCGAGGCGTTGCCCGCCCAACGACTCCGAGAGCGCCCCGATCGAGGCGAATCCCCCGTTGTCGACCAGCACCACGACCAGCTTGACGCCCTCGGCGACGGCCGTGACCAATTCCTGAGCCATCATCAGATAGCTGCCGTCGCCGACCAGGACGACCACGTCTCGCTCCGGCGCGGCCAGCGCGGCGCCGAGGCCGCCGGCGATCTCGAATCCCATGCACGAGTAGCCGTACTCGACGTGGTACCCGAACGGGTCGCCGGTGCGCCACAGCATCTGCAGCTGGCCGGGCATGCTCCCGGCGGCGCTGACCACGGTGCCGCCGCGGACGTTCACCGCGTCGTTGACGGCCCCCAGAATCGCTGTCTGCGCGGGGGTTCCGGTCTCGGCACCGGCACGGGCGGATGCGACGACCGGCTCCCAGGAGGCGACCAGTTCCCGGTGGCGTCGGGTCCAGTCCTCGGGCGCGCGCCAGTCGGCCAGTTCCCTCGCCAGTGCGAGCAGTCCGGCGCGCGCGTCGGCCAGGACCGCGGTCGCGGCGTGCTTGGCAGCGTCGAAGCCGACCACGTTGAGGTTGACGAACCGCACGCCCGGCTCGGCGAACACGGTGCGGGATGCGGTGGTGAAGTCGGTCCAGCGCGTGCCGATCCCGAGCACCACGTCGGTCTGCGCAGCCAGGGAGTTCGCCACCGGGGTGCCGGTCGAGCCCAGCGGGCCGGCCGCGGCGGGGTGGTCGAACGGGATCGCACCTTTCCCTGCGTGGGTGTCGGCAACCGGAATGCCGGTGGCGTCGGCAAAGGCGATCAATGCCTCCTGCGCGGCGGAGTGGACGACCCCGCCGCCTGCGACGACCAACGGCCGCCGGGCCGACCGCAGCACCGCTGCCGCACGGGTGATCGCGGCTGGGTCCGGGCCTGGGCGGGCGACGTGCCAGGTCCGGTCGGCGAACAGTTCGACGGGCCAGTCGTGGGCCTCGGCCTGCACGTCCTGCGGGAGCGCGATCGTGACCGCGCCCGTGCTCGCCGGATCGGTCAGCACCCGCATCGCACCGAGCAGGGCCTCGGGCAGTTGTTCGGGGCGGTGCACCCGGTCGAAGAACACGCAGACCGGGGCCAGGGTGTCGTTGACGCTCGCCCCGGGCAGCCCGGCGGCCTCCAGTTGCTGGAGCACGGTTCCGGCCGCCCGGGTGGCGAAGACGTCGCCGGGCAGCAGCAGGACCGGCAGGCGGTTCACGGTCGCCGTGGCGGCCCCGGTGACCAGGTTGGTGGCGCCGGGACCGATCGAGGTGGTGCACGCCAGCGTCGCGAGGCGGTTGCGCATTCGCGCGTAGCCGATCGCCGTGTGCACCATCGCCTGCTCGTTGCGGGCCAGGTGGTAGGGCAGGTCGGTCTCGCCGGTCACGTGCGCCTGGAGCAACGCCTGCCCGAGCCCGGCCACGTTGCCGTGCCCGAAGATCCCGAAGCAGGCCGGGATCAGCCGTTGTCGATGTCCGACGCGTTCGGAGTACTGGGCGGCGAGGAAACGCACCACCGCCTGAGCCACCGTCAGTCGCACCGTCTGCACGGCAGGATCATCTCCTGGCGCGACCCGCGGCCGAGGTCAAGGGCAGCCGCGGGTCGACCGGGACGCCGGACCAGGACGCCCGGACCCCGGCGTGGACCGGGTCGTCGCAGATCCGCCAGGCCCGCTCCGGATGCGGCCCGGCCATCACGTTCAGGTAGTACAGGTCGGCGCCGGGCGCGACCGCCGCCGGGCCGTGCCAGCCGTGCGGGACCAGAATCACGTCGCCGTCGCCGACCTCGGCCAGCACCTCGATCGGGCGTACCCCGCTGCCGTAGACGCGTAGGTAGGCCGGCCCGAACAGCCTGGACACCTCGAAGTAGTAGATCTCCTCCAGCTCGGACTCCAGGCCCGGCCGGTGGTCGTCGTGCTTGTGCGGCGGGTACGACGACCAGTTGCCGCCCGGGGTGAGCACCTCGACGGCGATGAGCCGGTCGGCCTCGAAAGAGTCCGGGGTGCAGAAGTTGTTGACCTGTCGGGACGCCGGCCCGGCGCCGCGCAGTTCGACCGGAACGTTCTCGGCCGGGCCGTACCGCGCGGGCAGGCGCCGTTCGCACACCGCCCCGACCACGGCGAATCGTCCGCCGGCCCGGGAGTGCACCGTGGCCTCGCAATCCCTTGGCACGTAGGCGAAATCGCTGACCCGGTCGAACACCGACGCGCGGCCGGTCAGCACGATCTCGGCCCGGTCGGCGAGCACCGTCGCGGACCCGGACAGCGGCAGCACCACGACTTCCTCAGCACCGGTGGCGAAGTTGTGCCGGCCGCCGGCCTCCAACTCCAGCACGCGAAGCGAGGTGTGCGACCAGCCCGCTCGACCCGGCGCGACCACGCAGGACCACGGGGCCGCCGCCGTGCTGCCCCGTGGCAGGTACCACTCGTGTGCGGTCATGGCCGCAGCATGACGGGCTCGCGGGAGGACAGCCAGTCCTCTACCTCGGCAGCGGTGGGCATCGCGTCGGCGCAGGCCAGCCGGGCGGCCACCCACGCCCCGGCGGCGTTGGCGAACCGCAGGATCCGTCCGGTGTCCCAACCGGCCAGCAGGCCGTGGCACAGGGCGCCGCCGAACGCGTCGCCGGCGCCGAGGCCGTTGACCACCTCGACCGGGGTTGCCGGGCAGTGGTGGGCGCCGGAGTCGTCGAGCGCGAAGACGCCGTCGCCGCCCAGCTTCACCACGGCCAGGCGGATCCCCAGCGCGCGCAGGCGCTGCGCGGCTCGCTCCGGGTCGCGCTCCCCGACCGCGACCTCGCACTCGTCGAGGTTGCCCACGGCTACGGTGGCTCGGTCCAGCGCGGCCCGGATCAGTGGCTCGGCGGCCTGGGCGGACTCCCAGAACATCGGGCGCCAGTCCAGGTCGAGCACGGTGTGGTCGGCGCGGCCGCGCAGCGCCAGGGCCTGCAATGTGGTCGTCCGGCTCGGCTCCTGGCACAGGCCGGTGACCGTGGCCCAGAAAATCCCGGCGCGGCGGACCGCGTCGGCGTCGAGGTGCTCGGGGCGCACCTGCAGGTCCGGGGCGCTGGGCCGTCGGTAGAAGTAGATCGGGAAGTGGTCCGGCGGGAAGATCTCGCAGAACGTGACCGGGGTGGGCAGGTCGTCGACGTCGACCACGAAGGCGTCGTCGACCCCGAAGCCGCGCAGCGCACGCCGGACGAACCGGCCGAACGGGTCGGTGCCGACCCCGGACACGAGCGCGACCCGCCTGCCGTGCCGGGCCGCGGCGACCGCGACGTTGCCCGCGCTGCCGCCGAGGTACTTGGCGAACGAGGTGACGTCCTCCAGGCCGACGCCGATCTGCTGCGGGTACACATCGACACCGACGCGGCCCATCGTCAGGACGTCGAAGCTGTTGGCTTCGGCGCCCGACGATGCCAAGCTCATGCCGCCGCCTCGTTCCTCGGCGGCGGCATGAGGCACGGTCGTGCTGTGTTTGTCGATTCGCTCGCAGGCTCGCTCATGCCGCGCCGATACGGGCGTGTACCGCCGCCGTGAGATGGGCCAGGCTCGCGGCCACGTCGGCCCGCACGGCGGCCAACGCCCCGGAGGCCCCGGACCGGTCCGGGCTCAGCACCCGGTCCTGCTCCAACACGTACCAACCGGAGTACCCGGCTGCCTCGAGCATCGCGACGATCGCCGCGATCCCCGCGTCGCCGCGGCCCAGCGGTCGATACATGCCGGCGGCCACCGCCTCGGCGTAGCCCAGTACGCCCGCGCGGACCCGCGCGGCCATCGCCGCGTCGACATCCTTGAGGTGTACGTGCACGATTCGCTCGGCCGCCATCCGGGCCAGGGCCACCGGGTCGCCGCCGCCGGCCAGCACGTGGCCGGTGTCCAGGCACAGCCCGATCGAGGAGGACTCCAGGACGATCGCGACGTCCTCCGGGCGCTCGACCAGCGTGCCCACGTGTGGGTGCAGGCCGGCGGTCAGCCCACGGGCCCCGGCGGCATCGGACAGCCGGTCCAGGTTGCGGCACAGGGTGCGCCACGCCGCCGCGTCCAACTCCGGGCGGCTTTCGTAGCCGGCTACGCCGGTCGCCGCGGCGAACACAACCGTGTCGGAACCGGCGGCGAGGAAGTTGTCGAAGACGCTGCCCAGACCGTGCACCGGGTCGACGTGGGCCAGGTGCACGACCACCGGCACGAAGCCGCCGACCGCCCGCAGGCCATGCGCGGCCAACGCCTGCTTCTTGCCGGCACCGGAGGCGGGCAGGAAGCCGTCGGGGCCGAACTCGGTAGCGCTCAGCCCGGCGGCGGCCATCTCGGTCAGGACCAGGTCCGGCGGCAGCTGCGGGCCCCAGCCGGGCACCTCGCAGACGCCCCAGGAGATCGGGGCACCGGCCAGGCGATCGGCGAAGGCACCGGTCGTGATGCGCTCGCTCATGAGCTCACCTCCGCGACCGTCACCGGTCGATGTTGTCGGCGGGACAACTCGCAGGCCTCGGCCAGCACGAACGCGGCCAGGGCGTCGGACACCGTGCACGGATTGCTGTGCTGTTCGCTATTGGCACGTTCGGTGGCGAGCCGGACGAAGGCGGCGATCTCGGCCGCGTACGCGTCGCGGAACCGGTCCAGGAATCCAGGGTAGGCAGTCCCGCCGGCGGGTCCGTCCGGCTGGACGGAGCGCAGCGGGGTGCGGGAGTCGAGCCCGACGACGATCGAGTCGTCGTGACCTCGTAGTTCCATGCGTACGTCGTACCCGGCGCGGTTGTAGCGACTCGCGGACAGCTGGGCCAACGTGCCGTCGGCGAGGGTGAGCGTGGCCGCTACAGCATCCACGTCGCCGGCCTCGCGGATGTAGTCGGCGCCGAGGTTCGACCCGGTCGCGTAGACCTCGACGATCTCCTGGCCGGTCACCCAGCGCAGAATGTCGAGGTCGTGGACGGCGCAGTCGCGGAAGATGCCGCCGGAGCCGGGGATGTACGCGGGCGGCGGCGGCTCGGGGTCGAGGGTGAATCCGAGGACGGTGTGCAGGCGGCCCAGCGAGCCGGCGGCGACGGCGGCCCGGGCCGCCGCGTAGCCGACGTCGAACCGCCGCTGGAAGCCGATCTGCACCGGGACGTCGCTGCCGCGCAGGCGGTCCAGCACGGCCCGCGTACCGGCGATGTCCGGAGCGACCGGCTTCTCGCAGAACACGGGGACGCCGGCCTGCACCGCGCGCAGGATCAGGTCCGCGTGGCCGTCGGTGTTCACCGCGACGACCAGGCCCGCGAGCCCCGCGGCCAGCAGCGCGTCGACGTCGGGCACGGCGTGGGTGCCGAGCTTCTCGGCGACGGCGGTGGCCCGGGCCGCGTCGACGTCGGCGACCAGCACCGAGTCCGCGCCGACCACCCCGGCCAGGTTCTCGGCGTGCAGCACGCCGATCCGACCTACACCCGCCACACCGAACCGCATCGCCTTCAGTTCCCCTCCCCGTAGCAATCAGGGTGAGGCACAGTCCAGCAGTTGCGCGCGGAGAACGAAAAGATCGCGCATCCGATCGTGGTCATCCCGGGGGCGGATGTTCACCTCGGCTCGACCTCGCGGCGCAAGGCGTCGCCCGAATTTCGCACCTTATACGCGTGTCCGCGAAGCGGCCGATCATCGATGATCGGAGCGTTGTTCTCTCATACGCGAGATGTCGTTCGGGTCACCGGCCGGCTTCGGGGTCGAGACCCAACCTGTCGATCATGGCCTGGCGCAGCAGGTACTTCTGCACCTTGCCGGTCACGGTCATCGGGTAGGCGTCGACGACCTCGACGTAGCGCGGGATCTTGTGGTGCGAGATCTTTCCGGAGCAGAACTCCTTGACCCCGGCCGCGTCGAGGGTCGCGCCCTCGCTCAGCCGGACGCAGGCGCAGAGTTCCTCACCGAACTTCACGTCCGGGACACCGACCACCTGGACGTCGATGATCGCCGGGTGGGAGTAGAGGAACTCCTCGACCTCGCGCGGGGCGATGTTCTCCCCACCCCGGATCACGGTGTCCTTGATCCGGCCGACGATCCGGACGTAGCCCTCGGAGTCCATCTCGGCCAGGTCGCCCGTCTTCATCCAGCCGCCCGCGTCGATGGCGTCGGCGGTCTTGTCCGGTTCCTCCCAGTAGCCGCGCATCACGTGGTAGCCACGGGTGCGGAACTCGCCACGCTGCCCGCGGGCGACGACCTTGTTCGTCTCCGGGTCGACGATTGCGACCTCGATGTGCGGGTGCACCCGGCCGACGGTGCCGGTCTGCCGCTCCAGGTCGTCGCCGATGCGGGTCTGGGTGGAGACCGGGGAGGTCTCGGTCATCCCGTAACCGATGGTCACCTCGGTCATCCCGAACTCGTTGATGACCCGCTTCATCACCTCGACCGGGCACGTGGCGCCGGCCATCATCCCGGTCCGCAGGCTGGACAGATCGAGGTCGGGCCGCGACGGATCGGCCAGCATCGCGATGAACATCGTCGGGACGCCGTAGAGCGAGGTGCAACGCTCGGCGGCGACCGCGGCCAGGGTCGCGGCCGGGTCGAACGAGGGCGCCGGGATGACCACCGCGCTGGCGTGGGTCAGCGCGGCGAGATTGCCGATGACCATGCCGAAGCAGTGGTAGAAGGGCACCGGCACGCACACCCGGTCGGCGGGCGTGTAGCGCATGACCTCGCCGAGGAACAGGCCGTTGTTTGCGATGTTGTGGTGGGTGAGGGTGGCACCCTTCGGGAACCCGGTGGTCCCGGACGTGTACTGGATGTTGATCGGGTCGTCGAAGGACAGACCGGCGGCGATCTCGTCGAGCTCCGGGGTGGGCTCGGTGCCGGTCACCAGCTGTGTCCAGCTGTCCTCGCCGATGTAGACGACGTCGCGCAGGTCCGGGCAGTCCGGCGCGACCTCGGCGACCATCGCTCGGTAGTCGCTGGCCTTGAACTGCGGCACCGCGACGAGCATCCGGCTGCCGGACTGCCGCAGCACGTAGGACAGCTCGTGGGTGCGGTAGGCCGGGTTGACGTTGACCAGGATCGCGCCCATGAGCGCGGTGGCGTGCTGCAGCAGGATCCACTCACCGCAGTTGGGCGCCCACAGCGAGACGCGGTCGCCGGGCCGGACGCCGGCGGCCAGCAGCCCGGCTGCCAGCCTTCGCACGTGGGCGTTCAATTCCGCGTAGGTCCACCGGCGGCGGGCCGGCACGTCGACGACTGCTTCGGCAGTCGGATGGGCGGAGGCGATCCGGGCCAGGATCGCGCCGAGGGTCTCACCGAGCAGGGGGACCGTGGAGGTCCCGGAGGAGTACGCCGGCTCGGCCGTTGTCATCAGTTGGTGAGCGCCGAGACTGCGGCTTCGGCGTCGACCGAATCGGTGCGGTTGTGCGGCAGCTTCGAGAGCAGGTTCCCCATCATGCAGGTGTTCGACAGCGCGGCGAAGACCAGCCCGCCGCCGATCGCGCCGGACAGGAACTTGGCCTTGGGGTACCGGAGGCTGGTCACGATCCCGCTGAGCACCAACGAGCCTGCAACCAGCCGGACCTGGCGCTCGATGGTCCATGCCGGGCCGCCGCCCGCGACGTCGCCGCCGGAGCCCTCCCACGCGGCGATACCGCCGGACAGGACGCTGACCCGCTCGTGCCCGGCCGCCCGCAGTTGCTCGGCCGCGCGGGTGGCGCGCCCGCCGGACTGGCAGATCACGACCAGGTCGGTGACGGCGCCGCCGGCCAGCGTCGCGGCGTAGGAGTCGAGGTCGCCGAGCGGGATGTTGTGCGAGCCCGGGATGCTGGCGGCAGCGAACTCCCCCGGCGTCCGCACGTCGAGAAGGCGGAGCTTCTCGTCGCTGCCGAGCCGGTCGCGCAGCCCGGCGGCGCTGATCGTGGCCTGGGACATCGTGTTCCTCCTCGCCGCTTGCACGGCCGGTTGTCGTTCGCCCGCGCTTACCCCGGACGCTACCCACCCTCCGTAGGGGGGTCCACCATCCCGGGCCAACACCAGGAGATTGGTCGACATTCCCGGGCGTGTCGAGCCGGGTGCGACGGGCCTGTGGACGGCCCGCGCCCTGTGGACGAGGCGGGGTCAGTCCGGCGCCGAGCGGCGTCGGGCCAGGTCCTCGGGAGTGTCGATGTCGGTCGGGTCGGCGATGTCGTCGCAGGGCACCGGGGTCACCAGTTCCGGGTAGGCCGCCAGGAACGGTCGGGCCCCGACATCGCCCTGCGCCAATCGCGACACCTCGGGCCAGGTCGAACGCGCCAGCAGCACGGGGTTGCCCCGCCGCCCGGAGTACGACGCCACCGCCACCACCGCCCCGGCCTCGAACGCGGCCGCCAGCCGGGCCACTGCCGCCGGGCCGACGTCGGGTTGATCGACCAGGTACACCATCGCGGCGCCCGCCCCCGCCGGCATCGCGGCCAGGCCGACCCGCAGCGAGGAGCCCATCCCGGACTCCCAGTCCGGGTTCTCCGCGACGGTCGCGCCGGGCACCTCGGTCAGGGCCGCCCCGAGGACGACGACGACCGGGTCCAGGCCGCCCGCCCGCAGTGTGCGCACGGCCCGGTCGACCAGGCGCTCGGCGCCGACCTGCACCAGGGCCTTGGGATGTCCCAGCCGGCTGCCCGAGCCGGCCGCCAGCACCAGCCCGGCGACGTTCACCCGCGGGCCTTCGTCGGCCGGTGCACCCTCGGCATCGCCTGACCCTGTGGCATCGGTTCGCTCGCGAGCTCGTTCACTGCGGCGGGTCGGCCGCGGTGGTGAACGCCGACGACAGGTGTTCGGTGTCGTTGAATCGGCGCACTATCCAGCGATCACCCTGCACGATCACTTGGCTGATCGAGGAATTGTCGCAGCCCATGAACGACAACGTGGCGGCCCCGGTCGCCAACGAGATGGTCTGCCCGATCACCCCGCCGTGGCAGATCACGGCCACCCGCTGATCGGGATGGGCGGCCGCAATCCGCGTGATTGCGCCATGCACCCGCTCGGCGAACACCTTCGAGTCCTCGCCACCCGGGACCTCGGACCAACTGCCGTTGTCCAGCATCCGCATCATGAGCGGGTCCCGCAGGATGACCAGGCGTCGAAACTCCCCGCCTTCCCATTCACCCAACCCGATCTCCCGCAGGTCCGGCACGACGGTGGGCGTCAGGCCGGTGTGCGCGACCAGCGGGGCGACGGTCTGCTGGGTGCGGCGCAACGAGGAAACGTAGAGCGCGTCCAGCCCCGCCTTGGCCAACCGTGCGGACACCAGCACCGCCTGCTCGCGGCCTACCGGCGAGAGGTCCGGGTCGGCCTGGCCTTCGGCCGTCACCGGGAACCCGCCACCGGCGGGCATCGGCGCGGACTCCCCGTGCCGCACCAGCAACACATCGCAGGCACCGGCCGGAATCCGGAACCGGTACTGCGGATAGATCTCCGCGGAATCCTCGCTCGCCACCATCAGTCCAACCCCCCACGTCTGATCAACTGACGCATGATCACATCTCGTTGTATCTCGTTCGTGCCCTCGCCGACGATCATCAACGGGGCGTCGCGGAAATACCTTTCCACGTCGAACTCGGTCGAGTACCCGTACCCGCCGTGGATACGCACCGCGCTGATGGCCACCTCGAGTGCGACCTCGGACGTGAACAGCTTCGCCATCCCGGCCTCGACGTCGCTGCGCGCCCCGGAGTCGTAGCGACGGGCGGCATGCAGGATCAACTGCTGCGCGGCGGTCAGTTTGGTTGCCATGTCGGCCAGATAGTTCCCGATCGATTGGTGTTGCCAGATCGGCTTGCCGAACGTCTCACGTTCCTGTGCGTAGCGGAACGCGTCGTCGAACGCCGCCCGGCCCACGCCGAGTGCCCGCGAGGCGACCTGGATCCGGCCCACCTCGAGCGCGGCCATGAACTGGGTGAAGCCCTGCCCCTCGACGCCACCGAGCAACGCCTCGGAGCCCACCGCGTGCTCGTCGAGGATCACCTCGCAGCTCTCCACGCCCTTGTAGCCGAGCTTGCCCAGATCCCGGGAGACGCTGAGCCCAGGGCCGTGCTCGCAGAGCAGGATGCTCATGCCGCGGTGGGCCGGACGCGCCTGCGGATCGGTGCGGCAGAGCACCGCGATCAGCCCGGCCCGGCGGGCGTTGCTGATCCAGGTCTTCATGCCCGTCACTCGGTAGCCCTCGCCGCACCGGCGGGCGGTGGTCTGCAGTGCCTGCAGATCCGAACCGCCTCCGGGCTCGGTCAGGGCCATTGCCGCGCGCACCGCTCCGGTGGCCATCCGCGGCAGCCAGCGCTGTTGCTGCTCCGGGGTTCCGAACCGTTTGATCAACGTCGCCACGACTGTGTGCGAACCCATCGCGCCGGCCAGGCTCATCCAACCGCGGGACAGTTCGGCGGTGACCAACGCGAAGCACGGGGTGGACACCGGCGCCTCGCCCCACGGCTCCGGGATCGCCAGCCCGAAGATCCCGAGCTGCTTCATGGTGTCGATGAGTTCGCCCGGGTAGGTGTTCGTGTGCTCCAGCTCACGCACGACCGGTCGCACGTCGCGCTCGACGAAGTCGCGCACGGTCGCGACGACGTCGGCCTCCTCGGTGCTCAGGCCACTGATGTCCACTGTGTTGGATCCCATCCTCAGGACCGCTCGTGACCGGGCGGCGCGAGCGGCGCTAGGCGATACCGTGCCAGTTGGTTACCTGGACGCGGCGAAGCAGGGTCTGCCGGAGGGAGAACGTAGGTGTCGGACACCACTGCCGCCGGTCCGTTGACCGGTCTGCGTGTGATCGAGATCTCGTCGTTCGTGGCCTCTCCGTTGGGCGGGATGACGCTGGCCCAGCTCGGCGCCGACGTGATCCGGATCGACCCGGTCGGCGGCGCCCCCGACGTGCGGCGCTGGCCGCTGGCCGAGTCGGGCACCAGCCTCTACTGGACCGGCTTGAACAAGGGCAAGCGTTCGGCAGTCGTCGACCTGCGCTCACCGGCCGGCCAGGAGGCGATCCAGCGTCTGGTCACTGCACCGGGTGCGGGCGGCGGAATCCTGCTGACCAACGCGGCCGGCCGCGGGTTCATGAGCTACTCGACCTTGGCGGCGCTGCGCCCCGACATGATCGTCGTCGAGCTGACCGGGCGTCACGACGGGTCGCCCGCCGTCGACTACACCGTCAACGCCGAGATCGGCTTCCCGCTGGTGACCGGCCCGCCGGAGGTCGCCGGTGCGATCAACCACGTGCTTCCGGCCTGGGACGTCGCCTGCGGTCTGTATGCCGCGTTGGCGATCGTGGCCGCCGAGCGCGCTCGACGCCTGACCGGGTCCGGGTCGCACGTCACGGCCGCACTGTCCGACGTGGCGCTGGCCACCGCCGGAAACCTGGGCCTGCTCGCCGAGGCCGAACTCGGCGGCGTGCGCGAACGGATCGGCAACCACCTGTTCGGCGGCTTCGCCCACGACTTCGCCACCGCTGATGCCCGACGGGTCATGGTGGTTGCCCTGACGACCCGTCACTTCCGCGACCTGGTCGAGCTTTGCGGCGTCGGCGCGGCGGTCGACGCCGTGGAGAGTGCGCTGAAGGCCGACTTCAGCACCGACGGCGGCCGATACGAGCACCGCGACGTCCTGCTCGGCCTGCTGCGGCCGTGGTTCGCCGCGCGCGGCCTCGACCAGGTGTTCGCCGGGCTGCGCGGGACCTCCGTGCTGTGGTCGGTCTACGGCACGTTCGCCGACGCGGCAGCCGCCGCCACGACCAACCCGATGATGTCCGTGCTCGACCAGCCCGGCGTCGGTCCCTACCTGGCGCCGGGCAGCCCGTTGGCCTTCGCCGGGCAGGACCGGGCCGCCGCGCCCGCGCCGAGTCTGGGCGCGCACACCGAGGAGGTACTTCGCAGCGTTGCGGGGTACGCCGAGTCAGAGATCGCACAACTGGTTGCCGCCGGAGCCGTGGCGACCGCTGCTCCCGGAGGATCGAAGTGACCGCTACCGCTGACGCACCGTCGAGGCCCGACGCACCGTCCCGGACCTCACTCACCGAGATCGCGGCCCGCTGGCAGCCGGAGACCATCGCCCAGTACGAGCGCATCGACATCACGCCGACCGCGACGCTGGCCGGACTGCTCGACCAGCCCGTCCCGGTCTCCCGCGACGGCGACCCGCTGCCGCCGCTGTGGCACTGGCTCTACCTGCTGGACCGGCCGACCAAGTCCGAGGTCGGGCCGGACGGCCACCCGTTGCAGGGGACCTTCCTGCCCCCGATCCCGGACCGGCGCCGCATGTTCGCCGGTGGCCACCTGATCCAGCATGCCCCGTTCCGGGTCGGCCAGGAGGTCACCCGCGTCTCGACGGTGACCGACGTGAAGGTCAAGCAGGGCAGCACCGGCGAGATGATGTTCGTGACCGTGCGCGACATGTTCACCGCCGGCGGCATCCTGCTCGCCGTCGAGGACAAACACATCATGTACCGCTCGGGAGACCCGGCGCGTCCGGCGCAGGACCCGAGCACCGAGGCCCCGCCGGCTTCGGAAAGCCCGTGGCAGTTGGCTTTCCAGCCCGACCCGGTCACGCTGTTCCGGTTCAGCGCTTTGACGTACAACTCGCACCGGATCCACTACGACCAGGAGTACGTCAGCGCGGTCGAGCACTTCCCGGACCTCATCGTGCACGGACCGCTGCTCGCGGTTCTCTGCCTGGAACTCCCCCGGCGCTACGCCCCGGAACTGACGGTTCGTCAGTTCTCGTTCCGGGCGCGCAGGACGGCCTACTGCCGGCACCAGGTCCTGGTGCACGGCCCGGCCAACACCCCGACCCGCGGCAGCACGGCCGAGATCGCGGTGGCCACCTCCGACAGTCCGGCCGCGATGACCGCCACCGCCACCTTTGCCTGACGCTCCCCGGCGTTGGGTCGACGATGCCGACGACGACCCGGTCGATCTGCTCGAGCCGACCTACGACCCGTCCGGCGCGGCGCGCCGCCTGACGCGCGCGGCCGGACTGGCACTCGTCGGGCTGCTCGTGGCCGCGGCCGCGGGACTGTGGTCGGTGCTGACCTACGCCGACCGCGGAGCGGGCGACACGGTCCGACACCTACCCCGGCCGGGCGCCCACTGCGCGGGGGACGGGTCGTGCTGGACCAGCTCGTACACGGTGCACTTCCTGCTGCGGGCCGATCTGCCGATCGTGCTCGCGGTGCTGTTGTGCGCCGCGCCGTTCATCTGGTGGCACGTAACCGTCGACCGGGCAGCGCGGGAATTGGGCGACGGGCTGGACTCCCCTGACTGGGGCCCGCTCGGTGGTTGGTTCGTGCCGGTGTTCAACCTGAAGGTCCCGATCGTCTCGATCCGGGAGTTGGCCCTGGTCCACGGATCCGACCTGGCGGCCCGCGCGGCGATCGGCTGGTGGGGCCTCGGGGCACTCGGCGTCGGGATCGAGGCGATCGTGCTGAACGCGCAGCACCACTCCAAGGACCTGAACGCCATTGACCGTTCCGGCATGGCCGCCGGATGCAGCCTGGCTGCCTCGGCTCTGCTGGCCGTCGTCGTGGTCGCGGACCTGACCGCCGCGACCAAGGCCCGGCTCGAGTCCCCGGACGTCGCTGCCGACCCGACCTGACGCACCGCCGGCTACCAAACGGTAACATGCGGCGCCGACGACTCTCGACGGGAGATCCACCATGGGCCGCCTCGCGCAGACCGAGAACCTGACCGATGTGCAGCAGGAGATCCTGCGGACGGTGGCCGACTTCGTCGAGAAGGAGATCATCCCGGCCGCGCAGGAACTCGAGCACACCGACACCTATCCGACCGAGATCGTCGCGGGGATGAAGGAACTCGGCCTGTTCGGGTTGACCATTCCCGAGGAGTACGGCGGGCTGGGTGAGTCGCTGCTGACCTACGCGCTGGTCGTCGAACAGATCGCCCGCGGGTGGATGAGCGTCTCCGGCATCATCAACACCCACTTCATCCTCGCGTACATGCTGATGCAGCACGGGACCGAGGAGCAGAAGCAGCACTACCTGCCGCAGATGGCCGAGGGCGCGGTTCGCGGCGCGTTCTCGATGTCGGAGCCCAACTGCGGCTCGGACGTGGCGGCGATCAAGACCAAGGCCAAGGTCGACGGTGACGACTTCGTCGTCAACGGCGCGAAGATGTGGCTGACCAACGGTGGCTCGTCGAACCTGGTCGCGGTGCTGGTGAAGACCGACGAGGGTGCCGAGTCGGTCTACAAGAACATGACCGTGCTGCTGGTCGACAAGGAGCCCGGCTTCGGTGAGGTCGCCAACGGGCTGATCATCCCGGGCAAGATCGAGAAGATGGGTTACAAGGGCGTCGACACCACCGAGCTGGTCTTCGACGACTTCCGCATCGCGCAGGGCCAGGTGCTCGGCGGTGCGGCCGGGCGGGGTCGGGGTTTCTACCAGATGATGGACGGGGTCGAGGTCGGCCGGGTGAACGTGGCCGCCCGCGGGTGCGGGGTGGCGATCCGCGCCTTCGAACTCGGCGTCGCGTATGCCCAGCAGCGCGAGACGTTCGGCAAGAAGATCGCCGAGCACCAGGCCGTGCAGTTCCGCCTGGCCGACATGGCCTGCAAGGTCGAGTCGGCCCACCAGATGATGGTGATGGCCGCGCGCAAGAAGGACTCCGGGCAGCGCAACGACCTCGAGGCCGGCATGGCCAAGTACCTGGCCAGTGAGTACTGCCGCGACGTGGTCGAGGACTCCTTCCGCATCCACGGCGGGTACGGGTTCTCCAAGGAGTATGAGATCGAGCGCCTCTACCGTGAGGCCCCGATGCTGCTGATCGGCGAGGGCACCGCCGACATCCAGCGCATGATCATCGGCCGTCGGCTGTTGGAGGATTACAAACTTCGCGGTTGACGGTTGGATCTGACGGATACAGCTGCCGACCCGAGCGCGGAGGCCCGTCATGCACGATCCCGTCCAGGTCATCCGGCCGGCCGACTTTCTCGAGGCCGACCCGACGCCGGGGATGCGCCGGCGCAATGCCTTCACCGGGCCGTCGTTGTGGGCCGGCGTGGTCCACACCCAGCCCGGTGCCATGTCCGGCTGGCACCACCACGGCGAGCACGACACGAGCCTCTACGTGGTCGAGGGCGCCATGCAGCTGGACTTCGGCCCCGGCGGAACCACCACCGTGCGAGCCGAGGTCGGCGACTTTATCCACGTGCCGCCGCATGCCGTGCACCGTGAGTCCAACCCAACCGACGTGGCGAGCACGGCTGTCATCGCCCGGTCCGGTACCGGTATCCCGACGATCAACGTGGACGGCCCCGACCCGGCCTAGGGCAACGCCCCGCGTATGAGAGTGCCCCGCCCGCGTATGAGAGTGCCCCGCCCGATCATCGATGATCGGCGTGCGTACCGCCCTTTCAGGTAGGGCGGGGGCCGCGCTCGGGCCGGCCGACCTTGCGCAGGTCGACCGATGGGTCGGCCAGCTGCTCTGGCGTCACCTCGGTTCCGGCCGCGATCAGCTTGCGCACGCGCAGGATCTCCTTGGAGTTGTCCAACGCGAAGGCGGCCTGCACCTGCTTGCCCTTGACGTAGAACGCCGCGAACGCGGGGCCCTCGGACTCGCGGCGGATGACCACCTGGTCGTAGTCGGTGGCCAGGCCGACGGCCTGGAGATTGTGCTCGTACTGGTCGGACCAGAACCAGTGCGAGTCGCTGTGCGGCTGTTCGGCGCCGAGCATGTTCGCCGCCGCCGCCGCGCCCTGCTTGGCCGCGTTGTCGTAATGCTCGACCCGCACCCGGCGACCCAGCTCGGGGTCCCAGGCGTTGGCGACGTCGCCGGCGGCGTAGACGTCCGGGTCCGAGGACCGGCAGAACTCGTCGACCAGCACGCCGTTGCCGACCTCGATGCCCGAGCCGTCGAGCAGCTCGGTGTTGGGCGTCATCCCTATCGCGACCAGCACGTAGTCGGCCGAGATCTCGCCGTCGCTGGTCGAGAGCACGACCTTCTCGCCGGACTCGGTGATCGCGGTGATCGTCGTCGACAGGCGCAGGTCGACCCCGTTGGTGCGGTGGATCTCGGCCATCGCATGGCCGACGTCGTCGCCCAGCGCCCGCTTCATGGGCACGTCGAGAGCCTCGAGGACGATGACGTCGACCCCACGCTTGCGCACCGACGCGGCCACCTCGCAGCCCACGAATCCGGCACCGATCACGACCAGCGTGGCCCCGGGGACCAGCTCGGAGTTCATCCGGTCGGCGTCGACCTTGTCGCGCAGGTAGCGCACCCGTGCACCGGTGATCGACGGGACGATCCGCGGCCGGCCGCCGGTGGCGATCAGCAGCTTGTCGTAGCGCTCCTCGGAGCCGTCCTCGAGCGAGAGCGCCCTGGACTTCGGGTCGACCGAGACGACCTTCGCGCCCTGCACGACGGTGACCTTGTTGTCCGCGTACCACTGCGCGGGCTTGAAATACAGGTCGGTCGCGTCGCCGCTGAGCAGGTACTCCTTGGACAGCGGCGGCCGCTCGTAGGGGTACTCGTGCTCCTCGGCGAGGATGACGACCTCACCGGCGAACTCGCGGTTCCGCAGCTCCTCTGCGGCCGCGGCGGCTGCTTGCCCGCCTCCGACGATCACGAAACGCGGCGTGGTCACGGACGACTCCCCTTCCTCGCAGGTACCCCGAAGCGATCAATTATCGTTGCTGCAGCCGGGCCGTGGACCCGTGCCGAGGTCCCCGTCACAGCGTGGGAATCGTCACGAGGCCTCCGCGGCTGCTAGCTGCCCACGACCCGGGACCGTCCGCGGAACTCGGCGACGACTTCCTCGCCTCGGGTCAGGGTCACGTCGTAGACGCCGCTACGCCCGAAGCGGGTGCGCTCGACGGCGGTGGCCCGTACTTCGTCACCGACCGCGACCGGCCGGGCGAAGACAATGTCGCCACCGGCCGCCACCGCCCGCGGGCCGTGGGAGTTGCAGGCCACCGCGAATGCCGTGTCGGCCAACGTGAAAAGCACACCGCCGTGGCAGTTCCCCTGCCCGTTGACGTGCTTGGCGGCCACGTTCATCCGGACGACGGCTGTACCGGGGCCGACCGACACCAGGCTCATCCCGGCCTCGGCGGACATGCGGTCGGACTCCATCATCGCCTCGGCGACCGCCTCGGCCACCTCTTGCGGGTCGGGCACGGACGGGCTCCTCCGGTGGGCGTCTTACCCGAACCCTATTGATTCCCGGGGCCTGCGCCGGTGGCGAGCGCTTTCTCGGTCAGGCCGAACACGGTCGGGTCGACAGCCAGCGCGACGTGCTCGGAGATGTCGGCCGGGTTCACGTCCTGCAGCAGGATGTTCGTGACGTTGGGGCCGTGCAGGTAGGCGGTCTCGATCGGCGTGACCATGTAGTCGTAGCGGGTGGCGATCACGGTGTAGTTCACGTTGCCAACGGTGTCGCCGCCGTCGTTGAGCTTCTTGAGGAACGCCGAGCCGGGCATGAACTCCGGGCACGACTGGCAGTAGGCGCCCATCTGGTCGTCGAAGCCGGGCCAGAACGCGCGCAACGGCGTCAGACCCGAGACCGTCGTGCCGTGCGAGGGCGGTGCCCATGCCACGAAGTGCGCGACCTTGGCGCCGCCGCCGTCGAACTTCAGGTACCAGCGCGGCATGATGCCGCCCTCCGAGTGGCCCACCATGTCGACCTGCTTGGCGCCGGTCACCGCGAGCACCTTGTCGACGAAGGCCGACAGCTGCAGCGCCGAGGTCTCCATCTGGTCGACGCCGCCCCGGCTGGGCCACTGCGGAACCTGACCGTATGTCAGTCCGTAGACGCAGTAGCCCTTCTGCGCCAGGTACGGGGCGAACACGTGCCAGTTCTCGCTGGCGGTGGCCCCGAGGCCGTGGACCAGCACGACCGGCCGCGGATGCGCCGCCGACGGCTTGCAGTTCGCGTCGTTCATCCCGTCCGGCTTCGGCTCCGGGAACATCCAGGCGTGGTCGGTCGAGCCGATGTCGTCGGCGACGGCGGGCGCGGGAGCGGCAACAGCGGCTCCGAGAACCAACGCGAGGACGGCGGTGGCGATGCGCTTGCGGCTCATCCGGGACTCCTTCGTCTGCGCTGATCTGCCTCTGCGATCAGCCAAGCACGTGTCGATCCCGAAATCTAGAAGTTCTTCCAGGAAATTTGTGCAACAATCGGACATGCCCAGGAGCCTGACGCCCCGCCCGCGTTCGCAGCCCCGCCGTGACGCCCTGCTGGACGCCGCCGTCGAGGTGGTCGGCAAGCACGGCCTGGCCGGGACCACGCACCGGTCGGTCACCGAGGCCGCCGGGGTGCCGTTGGCCACCGCGAGCTACTACTTCTCCTCGATCGCCGAACTGGTCGCCGAGGCGCTGACGCGCTTCGTGCGGGCCCGCGCCGAGCAGATGGAGGTCGGCGACCTGAGCGCGATCGCCGAGTTCCTGACCCCCGCCGACATCGCCACCTCGTTCGCCGCCCGGATCATGGATCTCTCCCCGGTCCAGCGCATGGCCTTCTACGAGGTACTGGTCAACGCGATGCGCTCCGCTGAACTGGCCGAGCCCGCGCGCGAGGCGCTGGCCACCTACCGCCGCGCCGCCCAGACCGGCCTGGCCGCCGTCGGCGGGCCGACCGATGATCGTTCGGCCCGGGCGTTCGTCGCCCTCGGGCTCGGGATGGGGCTGTTGCACCTGGTCGACCCCGAGGCCGACGACGCCGAGCAGTTGTTCGACGCGATCCGCGACCTGTTCCTGGGCCAGGAGCAGACCGCCAACGACCCGGACGCGGTGGCCGCCCGGATCACTCGGACGGCCGCCGCACAAGCCGCCGACCACTAGCGCCCATCTCCCACTTCTGCTGCCTGTCGCACCTGTCAGGGCGTCCGGACAGGTGGGACACGCGGCAGAAGTGGGATGGGGGGGCGTCACATGTCGGCGGCGAAGCGCTCGATGCCTTCGATGCGGCCGAACACGAAGATCACGTCACCGGCGCCGAGCACGGTCTCGGTCGTCGCGTAGGTGAAGTCGCCGTCGGCGTGCTTGACCGCGACGACCGTGGTTCCGTACCGGGCCCGGAAACCGGTCTCGGCCAGCGTGATGCCGACCGCTGCAGACGGGGCCACGGTCTTGATCATCGCGAAGTCGTCGTCCATCGCGATGTAGTCGAGCATCCGGCCCTGCACGGTGTGAGCCACCCGCTCGCCCATCTCGTGCTCGGGGAACACGACGTGGTGCGCGCCGACGCGCCGCAGGATCCGGCCGTGCGGCTCGCTGACGGCCTTGGCCCAGATGTCCGGGATCCCGAGTTCAACCAGCAGCGAGGTGGTCAGAATGCTGGCCTGGATGTCGTTGCCGATCGCCACCACGGCCCGGGTGAAGTCCGGGATGCCGAGTTCGCGCAGCGTCTCGAGGTCGGTGCTGTCGGCCGCCACGACGTGGGTGAGTTTGCCGGTCATCCGCGCGACGAGGTCCGTGCGACTGTCGACGGCCAGGACGTCGACGCCCTCCCGAACCAACTCCAGGGCCAGAGCTCTGCCGAACCGGCCGAGCCCGATGACCGCCACGGCTTCGTTGCGCAGGTGCTGCATCGCGCCTCTCCAGTTGTCGGCCGCCGCGAGTATCGCGAAATGAGCGCTGCGAGTATTGCGGAATCGGTCGCGAGCCGGAGCAGAGGTGTGGGATGGGGCAAAAAAGAAGCCGCCCCGGCTTCCCCCGCTCGGCGCACACGCTGATCAGATCGCGTGCGCCGCGGTAGGGAAGGAGGCTCCCGGGGCGGCGAGGTCGCTGTCTTCCGGATCCGGACGCTGGAACGGATCTTGAATTCGGCGACGCGTGTCGATTGTCAGACGCCAACTTGAGAAGAGCCTGAAGAGCGCCCCCATCCGAGGGGTTCTTACCAATCTCACAGCAAATGTCGCGACTCTCTACATCTGCGCCAAGTTGATCCGGAGTCGTGTCATACTTGTCCCAGGTCCTCGTGCTGGGTGTGACACCCCCCGGCACGAGGGCAACCCAAAGCCCCGACGGATCCGCGAAGCCCGCCGTCGCGGACCTGCAGGCCGTTCAGTCGAGACGACGCAGTTCCTTGGCGAAGCGCACGGCGTTGGCGCAGTAGAACTCGACCGCGTAGTCGATCCAGGTGTCGATCACCGACGGGTCCGGCATCGGGCGGATCTTGGCCGGCACGCCGAGCGCCAGATGCCCCGACGGCACGTCCACGTCCTCGGCGACGAGAGCGGCCGCGCCCACGACCGAGCGGTTCTGCGCGCTCGAGCGGTTGAGCATGATCGAACCCGAGCCGACCAGGACCCGGTCGGCAACTGTGCAGCCCTCCAGATGGACGAGGTGGCCGACCACGCAGTCGTCGCCGACCAACGTCGGCCAGTGCTCGGTGGTGTGCAGGATCGACCCGTCCTGGATCGAGGTGCGGGCACCGATGCGGATGTACCCGTGGTCGCCGCGCAGCACAGCGCTGGGCCAGATCGAGGACTCCGGTCCGATCGTGACGTCGCCGATCACGACCGCGTCGGGATGGACGTAGGCAGTGGGGTCGATGTTCGGCACAAGGTCGCCGAGTGCGTAGACAGCCATTCAGTCATTCTCCGGGTCTCGCAGGTTCGCCGTCGTCGACTCTGTCGACAAGTCAGACGTCGTCGACTCTGTCGACAAATCAGACAGAGCTGGGTAGACGCGCAGCGCGTTGCCGGCCCACACCCCGGCCAGGGTCTCCTCGTCCCAGCCGTGCTTGGCCAGCGCCCGGGCGTTGCGGGCCACGCCGGGCATGCCCGGCCAGTCGGTGCCGAAGATGAACCTTTTGGCGAGGCGGGCCAGGTCGAAACGTGCGTAGTACTCGGGCAATCGGCTCGGTGGCAGGCCGGACAGCTCGATCCAGACGTTGTCGCGGGTCAACGCCATGAAGGCCGCCGCGTCGTACCACCAACCGCGCCCACCGTGGGCCAGCACGAACGAGACGTCGGGGAAATCCCGCAGTACATCGTCGAGCAGGACCGGGTCGGCGAACTTGTTCTGGCTGCCCGGGAAGGAACTGGTTCCGCAATGCAGCACGACCGGGATGTTCGCCTCCCGGCACACCTGGTAGGCCGGATAGAGCATCGGGTCGCTGACAGCGAACCCGCCGTGCACCGGGTGCAGCTTCAGTGCCACCGCGCCGAGGTCGACCTGCCGGGCGACTTCCTCGCCGATCGGGTGATGCAGGTGCGGGTTGACGTTCGCGACGAGCCGGAAGCGCCGCGGATTGTGCTTCAGCAGCGGCAAATAGTCCTCGACCGGCTGGATCCCGGTGGCCTTCGGGCTGTACTCGGCGAACAGGAGGACCGCGTCGACGCCCTCGGCGGCGAAGTGGGCGTCGAGGAGCTCCGGGATGGGGGCGCCGTCGGTGTCGAACAGGTCCGGCCACGGGTTCGCCTTGCCGAACTCCTCGGCCCAGGACGCCCAGGCCGGCCGCAGCGTGGACAGGCGCGGTGCGTGCACGTGCGCGTCGACGAGCAGACGGCCGTCAAGCATTGGACGGCTGGTTCCTGACCAGCTCGGTGTCGACGCCGATCCGCCCGGCCCCGGTGGCGCCGCCGGGGTTGCCCAGCGGGGCGTCGCGGCCAGGCAGTGCCTCGCAGAAGAAGTGGCTGTTGTCAGCGACGAAGTCGATGGCGTCCGGCTTCACCCGGCGGTCCTGGGAGATTGCCTCGACCGGGCACACCGGTTCGCAGGCGCCGCAGTCGATGCACTCCTTGGGATTGACGTAGAGCTTGCGGTCCCCCTCGTAGATGCAGTCGACCGGACACTCCTCCCGACACGACGTGTCCATCAAATCGATGCAGGCATCGACGATCACGTACGGCATCTCAGGCTCCCTCGAACCTGTCCCCGGCCAGCGTTCGCGCCGCCGCGGCCCGCACCTCGAAGCGCCGGATCTTCCCGGTCGCGGTGAGCGGCAACGACTCGACGATCAGTATGTGGCGCGGGCGCTTGAACGCCGCGAGGGCTTCCCGGCAGGCGGCGATCAGCAGGTCGGGGTCGAGCACCGTGCCGGCCGTCGGGACCACGCAGGCCACCGGCTTGTCGAGCCCGTCGCCGTCCGGGACGGCGACCACGGCGACCTGGGCGACGCCGGGCTGGCGCAGGATGCAGACCTCGACCTCGCTGGGGGAAACCCAGATGCCGCCAGCCTTGATCATGTCGTTGGAGCGGCCCAGGCAGGTGTAGTAGCCGTCCGCGTCGGCGACATAGGTGTCGCCGGTGCGCATCCAGTCGCCGGTGAAGGCCGCGCGGGTGCTTTCGGTACGGCACCAGTAGCCGGTGGTCAACGAGCCGCCGCGCACGTGCAGGTGGCCCGGGGTGCCCTGCGGGACGGGGGCGTCGGCGTCGTCGACCAGCCGGATCTCGTAGCCGGGGACTGCCTGCCCGGTGGTCCCCGGCCGGACCTCGCCCGGCCGGTTGGACAGGAAGATGTGCAACGCCTCGGTCGAACCGAGGCCGTCGATGATGTCGACGCCGAAGCGGGTGGTGAACCGTTGGTACAGCTCGGCAGGCAGGGGCTCGCCGGCCGAGGCGGCCAGCCGCACCGAGGCGAATGCCTCGGGTGGCAGGTCGGCGCCGAGCAACGCCGCGTAGAAGGTCGGCACCCCGAAGAACAGGGTCGGTCGGTGCTCGGTGAGCACCTCGTACACGGAGTCCGGGGTCGGCCGGGCCGGCGCCAGGATCGTGGTCGCCCCGACCGAGAGCGGGAACAGTGCCGAGTTGCCCAGCCCGTAGGCGAAGAACAGCTTGGCCACGGAGAAGACGCGGTCGTCGGGGCGGATCCCCAGCACCTGTGTGCCGTAGTGCTCGGCGACGAACCGCACGCTGCCGTGCCGGTGCATCGCGGCCTTGGGGGTACCGGTGGTCCCGGAGGTGTAGAGCCAGAACGCGGGCGACTCGGGCCAGGTATCGGCGAGGCTCTCGTCCCCGCCTTGCCCCATTTCGACCAGTTCGCCCCAGGTCAGGTTTGCAGTCGTCGACTGTAAACCCTGCTTGTCGGTCGAAATAACCGCCGACAGGCGTGGATAAAGGTCGACGACTGCAAGGGCAGCCTCGGCAGTGGGCGCGAATTCCGGGGAGCACAGGAGCATCCGGGCGCACGAGTCCGTCAGCAGTTCGGACAGCTCGCGCTCGTTATACATGGTCGAGATCGGGACCGGAACGGCACCGATTCGCAGTGCCGCCAGGAAACAGATCAGCAGCTCGACACGGTCGGCGCTGTACAGCGCGATCCGTTCCTCCGGGTGCAGGCCGGCGGCCCGCAGCCCGGCCGCCGCCGTCCGGACCGCGGCGGCCAACTCCGTGTACGTGGAACTTCCGTGCGGGCCGATCACGGCGATCCGGTCGCCGTTGCCCAGCTCTACCTGACGGTCAGTCAGATACCAACCGGCGTTGAAATGTTCACCCATGGCCTGGCCTCCGGGGTCGGCGTCAGGCGAGGTGGACGTACTCGTACTCGAAGGGTTGCCCGTTGATGCCGGTCCTGGGTGGGGCGACCCAGCCGGCGATTTTGCCGGGCTCGTACACCGGGCGCATGAGCGAGGCGATGTGGGCCTTGTCGTCCTGGG